>JBGPWJ010000033.1:0-15293 GCA_041492115.1 Gammaproteobacteria bacterium | reverse complement strand
TGCTGCTTGATGAAATTTCGGAAATGGATCTGGGTCTGCAGGCCAAGCTGCTGCGCGTTCTCCAGGAGCGTGAAGTGGAACGGCTCGGCGGTCGCAAGACCATCGCCCTGAATGTGCGCGTGCTGGCCACCACCAACCGCCTGCTGCGCGAGGAGGTCTCCGCCGGCCGCTTCCGCGAGGATCTGTTCTACCGCCTGAATGTTTTCCCTCTGCATCTGCCGCCGCTGCGCGAGCGCCCGCGCGATATCCTGCCGCTGGCCGCGCAGCTCATGTCCCGGCATTGCCGCGGCACGCGTGCGCTGCCGGTGCTGTCCGCCGCGGCCCAGACCCGTCTGCTGGAACATGCCTGGCCGGGCAATGTGCGCGAGTTGGATAACGTTCTGCAGCGCGCCTTGATCATGACCAATGCCGCTGCGATCGAGGTTCAGGATCTGCATTTTGAAAATCCCGCGCCTGCTGTGGCGCCGGCGCTGCTTGCAGCGGTCACGGCGCACAACGACAGCGCGTTGGATCTTGGCGAGAACCTCAAGTCCAACGAAGCACGCCTGATTGTCGAGGCCTTGCGCGCCGGCAAGGGCAGTCGCAAAGCCGCCGCGGAACAACTCGGCATCAGCCCGCGCACCCTACGTTACAAGCTGGCGCGCCTGCGCGCGGCCGGCATGAATTTGCCGGGCGGTCTTGGCGTGGAAAGTGCTTGATTGAGGCAATATCAATTGCAGTGCCGGATGCACAGCGTGGCAAACGGCGCCGCGATCCAGACAGAGCAGGCTAAGTAGAGGTCATCATGAGCGAAATCGACATCTCCCAATTGCTGAACCAGATGCGCGCGGTGGCGGCGCAGTCACAAGGTCTTCCGGCAACGCCGGAAATCGGACAGTCCAACCGGCCGGATTTCGCCGCCATGCTGCAGAACACGGTGAGCAAGGTCAACGAAACGCAGACGCAGGCCGGCCAGCTTGCCACCGCCCTGGAGAAAGGCGACCCCACTGTCGATGTGGCCCAGGTGATGGTGGCTATGCAGAAGGCCAACGTTTCCTTCCAGGCCATGACCCAGGTGCGCAACAAGCTGGTTTCCGCGTATCAGGAAATCATGGGTATGCAGGTTTAAATCGATAACCAACAGCGAAACAGATTATGGCCCTCGTCAAAGCAGAAACATTGAATGCCCAGGCCCGCGGTTTCGGTCGCCTGCCGTTGTTGCGCCAATTCGGTCTGCTGATCGGTCTGGCCGCCAGCGTCGCGATCGGTGTGGCACTCGCCATGTGGTCGCACGAACCCAACTACAGCCTCTTGTACGGTGGACTCAGCGACAAGGACAGCAGTCAGGTCATTGATGCGCTGCAAAAGGCGGCAATTCCCTATCAGATCGAGCAGGGCTCCGGGGCGGTGCTGGTGCCCGGCGCGCAGGTGCACGAAGCGCGCCTCAAGCTGGCCTCACAGGGGCTGCCCAAAGGCAGCGGTGAAGGTTTTGAGCTGATGGAGAAGGAACAGAGTTTTGGTACCAGTCAGTTCATGGAGAACGCCCGCTACCAGCATGCCTTGGAAGGCGAACTGGCGCGCACCATCGCCAGCATGGGCAATGTGCAGGACGCGCGCATCCACTTGGCGCTGCCCAAGCAATCGGTGTTCGTGCGCGACCGCCAGAAGCCGTCGGCATCGGTGATGATCAATCTGTATTCCGGCCGCACGCTCGATGACGGCCAAGTCGCGGCCATCGTGCATCTGGTGGCGGCCAGCGTGCCGCACCTCGAAGCGTCGGAAGTGACCGTCGTGGACCAGCAAGGTCACCTGCTGACCTCGGGCGACAGCTCGCATGAAGTGGGTCTGTCCGACAGTCAGTTCAAATACGCGCGTCGCCTTGAGGAAAGTTACACCAAACGCATCGAGGATCTGCTCACGCCGCTGGTCGGGCAGGGCGGGGTGCGCGCGCAGGTAGTGGCCGATCTCGATTTCACCGTCACCGAGCAGACGCAGGAAAATTACGACCCGCAAAAGCCGTCGCTGCGCAGTGAACAGACCAGCGAAGATCAGAACAGCGCCAGCGGGCTCGGTGCCATCGGCATACCCGGCGCCTTGTCCAATCAACCGCCCGGCGCTGGTACCACGATACCGCCGACAACCGCCGCCGCGAATGCCGCATCGAATGCCGCCGCAAGCAGTGCCGCGAAAGCCACTGCCGAGAGCGCGGCGACCCCGGCGCAAAACTCCAGCCGTCAGGCGACGCGCAATTTCGAACTCGATCACACCATCAGTCACACTCGTCTGGCGAGCGGTAATGTGAAGCGTCTGTCGGTGGCCGTGCTGTTGGATGATCACCAGAACGTTGCCGAAGACGGCACGGTGGAACGTAAAGCACTCACCAAAGAAGAATTGGAGCGTTACACCAAGCTGATCAAAGAAGCGGTCGGTTTCGATGAGAAGCGCGGCGACAGCGTCAACCTCATCAATGCCTCCTTCCAGGTGCCGCCGCCGGTCGCGGAGATACCTCTGCCACCGGTCTGGAAGCAGGCCTGGGTGTGGGATGTGGCCAAGATCGCGGCCGGTGGCCTGGGCGTGATATTCCTGCTGTTCGGCGTGCTCAAGCCGGTGCTGCGCAGTCTTGCTGAGAAGGGCGTGATGGGCGGCGGAGCGGATGCGGGTGGTGGCATGATGGCGCTGCAGGGTGCAGACGGCGGCATGATGACGGATGATCGCGTCAGTCTGTCCGGCGGTGCCCGACAGGCGCAGTTGCCCGGTCCGGGCGCCAACAACAATTACGAAGCACACTTGACTGTCGCCAGAGCGGCAGTGGCACAAGACCCAAAGCGCGTCGCGCAAGTGGTCAAGAACTGGGTAGGAACCGATGCCTGAAGTCAACATATCGAAGATCACCGGTATCGAGCGCGCCGCCATTTTGCTGCTGAGCCTGGGCGAGCAGGACGCTGCCGCCGTGCTCATGCACATGGGACCCAAGGAGGTGCAGAAGGTCGGCTCCGCCATGGCGACACTCAGCAACGTCTCCAAGGATCAGGTCGCGGCCGTTTTGCAGGACTTCGCGACCACCGTGGAAAATCAGACCGCGCTCGGCGTGGGTTCCGAGGACTACATCCGCAAGGTACTGGTCTCGGCTCTGGGCGAGGACAAGGCCGGCGGCGTTATCGACCGCATCCTGCTCGGCCGCAATACCAAAGGTCTGGAAGCGCTGAAGTGGATGGACCCGCGCGCCGTCGCCGAAATCATCCGTCTCGAACATCCGCAGATCATCGCCATCGTGTTGTCCTACCTGGAATCCGATCAATCCGCCGAGGTACTGGGCCACTTGCCGGAACGCACCCGCCCCGACATTCTGATGCGTATCGCCTCGCTGGACGGCATACAGCCATCGGCGCTGCATGAGTTGGACGAAATTCTGGAAAAGCAGTTCTCCGGCAATACCAATGTGAAGTCATCGAGCGTCGGTGGCGTGAAGGCGGCCGCCAACATCCTCAACTTCGTCGACTCCTCGCAGGAAGGCGCGATCATGGACTCCATCAAGGAGATCGACGCCGAGGTCGGCCAGAAGATCCAGGACCTGATGTTCGTGTTCGACAACCTGATCGACGTCGACGACCGCGGCATCCAGGCGCTGCTGCGTGAGGTGTCCTCCGATTCGCTGCTGCTGGCGCTCAAAGGTTCCGACGAGGGCATCAAGGAAAAGATCTTCAAGAACATGTCCAAGCGCGCCGCGGAGATGCTCCGCGACGACCTGGAGGCCAAGGGCCCGGTCAAACTCTCCGAAGTCGAAAGCGCACAGAAGGAAATCCTCGCCATCGCGCGGCGCATGTCCGAGGCGGGCGACATCGTTCTCGGGGGCAAGGGCGCGGATCAATATGTGTAATACAACTGTTAACTATTGACATTGAAACCGGATGACTGTGAGCACAAAAATAATTTCAGGCGATGCGGCGGTGGATTGCAGTGCCTGGGTATTGCCGGACGTCTCGGACCAGCGTGGATCCGGCGCATCGGGACGGGGACCGGGCAGCGGGCTGCTCACAGCCAAGCAACTCGAGGCGATTCAGAAGCAGGCCTACGAAGAAGGTTTCGCGCAAGGCCATAAGGACGGCAGCGACGCCGGCCAGACCCAGATACAGACGCGCGTCCGGCGCCTCGATCAACTGATGACGACCTTGGCGACGCCATTCGCCGAACTCGATCAGCGCGTCGAACAGGAACTGGTCACGCTGGCGATGGCGGTGGCGCGGCAGTTGGTACGCCGCGAACTCAAGACCGATCCGGGGCAGATTGTTGCCGTGGTGCGCGAAGCGCTCAGCGCCTTGCCGATCGCCTCGCAGAACGTACGCTTGCATATGCACCCCGAGGATGCCGCGCTGGTACGCGCGGCGTTGTCGCTCACCGAGGGCGAACACGCCTGGCGCATCATCGAGGACGGCTTGCAGAACCGCGGCGGCTGCCAACTCGTCACAGACACCTCGCGGATTGATGCCGGTGTCGAAACCCGGCTGGCGGCGATTATCGCGACAGTGTTGGGTGGGGAGCGGGGCGATGATCAATAGAAGTTCTGAAGGCTGAGTGCTGTTCAATCACCAAGAGATAAACCATGCAAAGCCCCGAACCCAACAGAACCAACCACTGGCTGAATCGCCTGAAACCCTATCAAGGTCGCATCGCCAGCCCACCGTTGGTGGTGGAAGGCAAGCTGACGCGCATGGTGGGTTTGACGCTGGAGGCGGTAGGTTGTCAGGCGGCCATCGGCGGGCGCTGCGTGATCGCGGCGCCGGGCAGTACCCAGATCGAGGCCGAGGTGGTGGGATTCTCGGGTGAGAAATTATTCCTGATGCCGACCGGCGATATTCGCGGCCTGGTGCCGAATGCCAGCGTCATCCCGACCAATAAAGTATGCGAGGCAGTGGTGGGTGAAAGCCTGCTCGGCCGAGTGTTGGACGGCGCGGGTCGGCCGCTGGATGGCAAGGGACCGCTGCGTAATACAACGCGTACACCACTCACCGGTCAGCCCATCAATCCGCTGGCGCGCCGTCCGATCCGCGAGCCGCTCGATGTCGGCGTGCGCGCCATCAATGCGCTGCTGTCGGTCGGCGGCGGGCAGCGCATGGGCCTGTTCGCCGGCAGCGGCGTGGGTAAGAGCGTATTGCTCGGCATGATGACGCGCTACACCAATGCCGATATCACCGTGGTCGGTCTGATCGGCGAACGCGGCCGCGAGGTGAAGGAATTCGTACAGAACATTCTCGGCGAAGAGGGCATGGCGCGTGCCGTGGTGGTGGCCACGCCGGCTGACAATTCACCGCTGATGCGCCTGCACGGCGCCATGCTCGCCACCAGCATTGCCGAATATTTCCGCGACCAGGGCAAGCAGGTGCTGCTGCTGATGGATTCACTGACGCGCTTTGCCCAGGCGCAGCGCGAGATCGCACTGGCCATCGGCGAGCCGCCCGCCACCAAAGGTTATCCGCCCTCGGTGTTCGCCAAGCTACCGCAGCTGGTAGAACGTGCCGGCAATGGCGACGACGGCAGCGGTTCAATCACCGCGTTTTACACCGTGCTGACAGAGGGCGATGACCAGCAGGACCCGATCGCCGACGCCGCACGCGCCATCCTCGACGGGCATATCGTGCTGTCGCGGCAACTGGCCGAATCCGGCCACTTCCCGGCCATCGATATTGAAGCATCGATCAGCCGTGTCATGAACGAGATCACCGATACCCCGCAGCTTCAGGCCGCGCGGCGTTTCAAGCAGCTTTATTCGACCTATCAGCATAGCCGCGATCTGATCAGTGTCGGCGCCTATCACAAGGGCAGCGACGCGCGCATCGACGAGGCCATCGCCTATCAGCCGCGTTTGATGGAGTTTCTGCAGCAGGACATGCGTGAGGCGGTGCCGTTGGGGCGGAGTGTCGATGAGTTGATGACCTTGTTTGCGTAGGGTGCGCTTGCGCAGCGTATAGAAAGAGACAGTAACTGATGACCCGTTCCAAACGCATGCAGCCAGTAGTGCAGGTAGCCGCCTCGAAAGAACAGGCGGCGGCGCGGCGACTCGGCGATTGCCAGCGTGAGATCGACACGCGCAACGCCCGGCTCACCGAATTGCTTGCCTACCAGGCCGAATATGCGCAGCGTTTCGAGTCCAGCGGCGGCCATGGCCTGGACATGGCGCGGCTGCAGGATTACCGGGTGTTTCTGGCGCGGCTCAATGACGCGATCAGTCAGCAGCGCCGACTGGTCGAGGCGGCGCGCAGCGAGTACGAGAAAATGAAAAGTCACTGGCTGGGTACGCGGCAGCAGGCGCAGGCCATCGACAAAGTGGTGGACCGCTTCAAACGCGACGAGGTGCGCGCGCAGGGGCGCCGCGAGCAAGCCGATACCGACGAGCGCGCCTTGCAGAATCACCGTCGCCGCGACACTGAACAAGGCGAGCACTGAACGCCGGCGGCGCTGGCATGCCGCTTGCCTTGTATCGTTGGAGACCCTGAGTTGCGCGCGTGGCAGACACGTGCCTGGAGAGCATCATGACTGAATCAGTAATTGCCATTCCGACAGTAGCCCCGGCCCCCGCACAGGCCATGTCCAGCAACAACGCGGCCGCGACCGATGCGACTGATACGCCGGCCAATGGCCAGTTTCAGAGTGCACTCGCGCGACAGCTGCAGGGGCTGACCACGCCCGGCACCGAGGCGCAGCCCACTGTTCCCGTTGCGTCAACTGAGTTGCTACAGGCGATCGCCGGGGACGGCAAGCCGACTACCGACAAAACGGATCAGAACGGCACGGACTTGCCTTTGCCCGGTCAGATCTTGCCGCTGGATCCAAGTCTGCTGGTCATCGCGCCGCCGCTGGCTTTGCCGACAGGCGAGCTGGCGGCTGCGCTGACAGCTAATGCCGTGGGTGGTGGTGGGTTGAATGGTGCGCCGCCACGCTTGAATCTGACTCCTATCGCCAACGCGCTTGCGCAGGATGCCACAACGCCGGGACAGACCGCGCACACACCGCCGGATCTGTTCGCCGCACTGGCGCCGCAACATGAAACCGTTGCGGCCGCGCATACCGCGGCACTGGCCGCGGAACTGTCGGCCCAACAGCCAGCTTTGTCCGCGACCGCGGCGCTGCCCAATGTGCTGGCAACGTCCGCCGCACCGGCGCTGAGCGCTGCCGTACCGGCCAGCGCTATGCCGGCGATTACGATTCCGGTGGCACAGCCGGGTTGGGATCAAGCCCTGGGACAGCGTGTGCAATGGCTGGTCGGTCAGCAACTGCAGGGTGCGGAGTTGCGCATCACGCCGCCGCATCTCGGTCCGATCGAAGTGCGCATCAGCATCGGGCAGGATCAGCAGACGGTCGTCAACTTCGCCTCGCCGCACGCGGCGGTGCGCGATGCCATCGAGGCGGCCATGCCGCGCTTGCGCGACATGCTGGGCAATAATGGCCAGGACTTGGTCAACGTCAATGTGTCTCAGCATTCCTTCGCTGAGCAGCGTCGTCAGGCCGCGCCGTCAGGCAACGGGCGCGATAACTCCTATCTTGGTGACCAGTCTATCGACGCGATGGAAGGCACATCCGGCACGGCGGCGTCGGTGCGCAGTGGAGCGGGGCTGGTCGACTATTTCGCCTGATTGTTGCGCGCCAAGCAGACCCGGTTGGGATGAGTCGGGATGTAACTCTGGACGAGTCTTAAGACATCCGTACAAGCCCATAAATTACTTGACTTTCGAAACGGCTGTCGAGTAACGTGCACGCTGCTGCTGTGATAACACAACAACAATTCAGAAGACACGCAATAACGTGGGGAACACAGAGGCGACTATGCCCGGTAAACCCAAGACCAACGTGATCACCCTGCCGGTGAGCGAAAAGAGTGGTCACGCACTGAGTATGGATCTGAATTATTTTCTGCGCATCGATGACCAGGATGTGCAGTTGCTGGCGCGCTATAGCGACTTGCTCACCCAGGGTGCTGCGGATTTCGCCGCGGCCTATTACGACTATTTGTTTGCATCGCCGGCGACCGCCAAGGCTTTGTACCGTTACGAGCGCGAGGGTGGCGATATCGGTACCCTGGTGCGCAAGCAATGTCACCACCTGCTGACACTGTTGTCCGGTAACAGCACCCCCAACAGCGCCGCCGAGTTGCTGAGTATCGGCGCCGGTCACCATGCCCACGGCCTCGAATCGGCCTGCGTACTGGGCGCCTTCCGTCTTTATCACGCCCATCTGAGCCGGTTGATTGCCACCACACCGGATATCGCCGCTGTGGATCGGCAGGCGCTGGAAGAAGCCGTGGATAAACGCCTGTTCCGTGACATGGGCCTGACCATCGAAGGCTACTGGCGGGAATCGTCGCGCAACCAACTTTCGAGCAGCGCTGCTGCGGCGCACAACGAGACCCAGGCCGCGGCGCATCTGTTGGCGAATATTCCGCAGATGTTCTGGTCCGTCGATGTCGCCACGATGCGTCTGTTGTACCTCAGTCCAACCACCCGTCACTTGTGTCCGGATGTTGGTGATTGCCTGATACCGGGACTCGATCGCACCGTCGCCGAGGACCGCGAGCTGGTGCAGTCCGCCTGGGAACGTTCACTGGCCGGCGAACCGACCACAGTGGAGTGCCGCATGCAATTTCCCGGCGGGCAGTCGCGCTGGTTCCGTCGCCAGTTTTTTCCCTACACCAATGCGCAAGGCAAGGTGGCGCGGGTCGACGGCTTCATGGAAGACATCACCGATGTGCGCCATACCCTGGAGCGTCTGGAACTGCTCGGCACCAGCGACCCGCTCACCGGCCTCGGCAACCGCACGCTGTTTTACGACCGCCTGACCCAGGCGATTGCCGCGGCGCGCCGCAACGGCAAGGAACAACTGGTGCTGATGCTGCTCGATCTCAATCACTTCAAGATGGTCAACGACACGCTGGGCCATGCCGCTGGTGACCGCCTGCTTCGTCAGGTGGCGCAGCGTCTGCAGAAGGTGCTGCGCGACTCTGATACCCTGGCGCGCCTCGGTGGCGATGAGTTCGCGGTCTTGCTGCCCGGCATCACGGATGCCGATCAGGCCGGCGCGATGGTGGCAGGGAAGGTGAAGGAATGCTTTGTCGAACCGTTTGTGCACAACGGCGAGGAATTATATCTGGACGCGGCTATCGGCATGTCGATCTATCCCGATCACGGTGACGATGCCGACAGCCTGTTGAGCCGCGCCGACATCGCCATGTACGGCGCCAAGCGCAAGGACTTCACGTTTTCCTTCTACGATCCCGGTTCCGATGTCAGCGCAGCTGAGCAATTGCAGATCGCCGCGGGCTTGCGTCATGCCCTGGAGAGAGAGGAGTTCTCGCTGGTCTACCAGCCGAAGATTGACATGCAGCGGCGCCGGATCTGCGGCGTCGAGGCCTTGTTGCGCTGGCAGCATCCGCTGCGCGGGCTGATTCTGCCGGAACGCTTCATCCCGGTGGCGGAGCAGATCGGACAGATCGGACCGATCACCGATTGGGTGCTGCTGACCGCGCTGCGCCAATGCAAGCAATGGCGCGACGCCGGCCTGGACCTGCCGGTGGCGGTGAACGTGTCGGCCAGTTCCTTCCAGAACCCGCGTCTGGTGGATCGGGTGCGCTGGGCCTTGCGCGAAGCGCAGGTGCCGCCCGAATGTCTGGAGATCGAGATCACCGAGAATACCCTGATGGTCGATCTGGAACGCGGCGTGGAAATACTCCACAGCCTGAGCCGGCTCGGCGTCGCGGTGGCCATCGACGATTTCGGTACTGGTTATTCATCCCTATCGTACCTGCGTCAGTTGCCCATCCATACCCTCAAGATCGACAAATCGTTCCTGATCGACGTCGCCAAGGTCGGCAACGACAACGTGATCGTGCGTTCCATCATCGATCTCGGTCATAACCTCGGTTACAAGGTGATCGCCGAAGGCGTCGAGACCAGCTATGCCTGGGAGCTGCTCGAGGGTCTGGGCTGTGACGCCGTGCAGGGTTATCACATCAGTCATCCCCTCACGCACGAAGGTCTGGGCCTTTGGCTGGCCGATTCGCCGTGGCATGAGCGATTGAATTAAAGAAGCGCTGATTGGTTAGCGTGTCGCACCGCGGTTCCGTGCGACACGTTTTACTTCACCCTTGGTGCGTAGGCATCAGTCTAAGCAGTGTAGTGTTCAGCGCCGCTGCCAACGAACACTGCCAAGTTTCCGGCAAGTCAGCGTCTCGCCGATCAGTCAAAGTCCTGTCAGTGCCCCTGAATACAGCATGCATGTTGCTGTTCTCCAGTAAGAAACTATTTCCGACACCCATGGCATGGCTCTTGCTGAATCTGACCTGAGTGGTTTAATTCAGGGTAATCACAATGGCCAAGACCGAAGAAGATCTGGACCTCGACGTCACCAAGCAGGCGGCGCCGGAGAAGAAGCGCGGGATGAAGAAGATCATCATCATTGCCGCCGCTGCCGTGGTACTGCTGAGCGGCATCGGCGCTGGCGCGTGGTTCTTCATGCACAAATCCGCCGACGCAGACAGTGGTGATGCGGCGTCGGGGACAAAGAGCGCCGAGGCAGGCAAGCACGGCGTGAAATCGGACAAGAAGGATGCCAAAGGCAAGAAGGAAAAAAAGGACCCGAATGCCCCGCCGGCCGTTTATCTGGCGCTCGATCCGGCCTTCGTGGTCAATTTCGAAGATCAGGGCGTTGTCCGTTTCCTGCAGATAACTGTCGAGGTCGGCACCCACGATCCACTGGTGCTGGACGCGGTCAAGCTGCACATGCCGATCATCCGCAACAATCTGGTCATGCTGTTCTCCAACCTGAACCTGGCGAGTGTCACCTCGCGCGAGGGCAAGGAGAAGCTGCGCGCCGATGCCCTGCTTGAGGTGCAAAAGGTACTCCAGGAACAGACTGGCGAAGCGGGCGTCGAGAACATTTACTTCACCAGCTTCGTGATGCAATAACCGCCATGGCAGTCAATGATCTGCTTTCGCAAGAGGAAATCGACGCGCTGCTGCACGGTGTCAGCAGCGGCGATGTGGAGACCGACGGCGACGACGCGCTGACAGACGGCCAGGCCCGCCAATACGACTTCACCAGTCAGGATCGCATCGTTCGCGGGCGTATGCCCACGCTGGAGATGATCAACGAGCGCTTCGCGCGTTATTTTCGCATCAGTCTGTTCAATCTGCTGCGCCGCACCGGCGAGATCTCGGTGGGTGGTGTGCAGATGCTCAAGTTCGCCGAGTATGTGCACAGCCTGTTCGTGCCCACCAGTCTCAATCTGGTGCGCGTCAAGCCACTGCGCGGCACCGCACTCTTTATTTTGGACCCGAAGCTGGTGTTCATCATCGTCGATAATTTCTTCGGCGGTGACGGGCGCTATCCGGCCAAGATCGAAGGCCGCGAGTTCACACCCACGGAACAGCGTGTCATCCACATGATCCTGCAGCAGTCGTTCCGCGACCTCAAGCAGGCCTAGGCGCCGGTGCTGCCTGTTGAGTTTGAATATATGAGTTCCGAAGTGAATCCGCACTTCGCCAACATCGTCAGCCCCACCGAGGTGGTGGTGGTAACCACTTTCCACGTCGAGCTCGAAGGCGGCGGCGGCGATTTTCATGTGACTCTGCCCTATTCCATGGTCGAACCGATCCGCGAAATACTCGATGCCGGCGTGCAGAGCGACCGCACCGATGTTGACGAGCGCTGGGTGACGGCGCTGCGCGAAGAGATCAAGGAAGGCGAGGTGGAATTGAGCAGCACCCTGACCGAAACCGCGATCACGCTGCGCGAAGTGCTGAATCTGAAGGCGGGCGATGTCATTCCCATTGACGTCCCCGGCGCGGTGACGCTGCGTGCTGAGAATATCCCGGTGTTCCGCGGCCGCTTCGGCGTGGCACAGGGCAACTGCGCGATCAAGATCACGGATCGGGTCAGGCATAGATTGTAAAGGTCGGACAGAGAAGATTTCAGGAGACGACGATGAGCGACGATTTAGATACCAACGAACCGGTTTCCGACGACTGGGGTGCGGCACTGGCCGAGCAGGCCGAGGTCGAGGCCACGCGTGCGCCGGGCGGTGCACTGCTGGATGATGACGATCTGATCGCCAGCGTTGCCGGGCCTGCGGCCAAGCCCAAGGACGATTTTCAGCGCGCCGCTTTCCAGGATCTGCAACCGGAGCCTGGCGCCAACAAAGGGGATGACACCAATCTGGATGTGATTCTGGACATTCCGGTGACCATCTCGATGGAGATCGGCCGCAGCCGCATCGCCATCCGCAATCTGTTGCAACTCAATCAGGGCTCGGTGGTTGAACTCGATCGTCTGGCCGGCGAGCCGATGGATGTGCTGGTCAACGGCACGCTGATCGCGCACGGCGAGGTGGTGGTGGTGAACGAAAAGTTCGGCATCCGCCTGACCGATGTGATCAGTCCCGCCGAACGCGTCAAGAAGTTGAAATAGCATGTCCTTGCAGTCGCGGTCCCCCCTGATCCATTTATTACGCTGCGCTGCGCTGGCTCTACCGGGCACGCTGCCGGCAGGGGCCTGGGCGGCCGACAAGCTGGTGCATGCATTGCCCGCCAAGACTATGAGCGAGCCGCTCGGCGCCGGCAATCTGCTGCAATTGAGTTTTGGTCTGCTGGTTGTGCTCGCCGCCATCATCGGCAGTGCCTGGCTGCTGCGTCGCTACGGCCGGCTGCAATCAGGTGTCGATGGCGCCCTGCGCATCATCGGCAGCCTGTCAATGGGACCGCGCGAACGCGTGGTGCTGGTGCAGGTTGGCAAGCAGCAGTTGCTACTTGGCGTGGCACCGGGCCGCATTCAGACACTGCATGTGCTCGACGAACCTGTTACCACTGCCGGGCCGCAGGCACCTTCCGCCTTCGCCGATCGGCTCGCCAAAATGATGAAAAAGGAATCGTAGCATGAGCCCGGTAAAGCAATTAATCACATGCGTGGCTGCAATGCTGTTGCTGCTGCTGCCGTTTACCGCGCATGCCGCACTGCCCGGGTTGGCTGCCTTCACTGTGCAGAACAGTCCCGGTGGTGGTCAGACTTACAGCCTGAGCATCCAGATACTGGCGCTCATGACACTGCTGACGCTGCTGCCGGCGGCGCTCATGATGATGACCTCGTTCACGCGCATCATCATCGTCATGTCGATCGTGCGTCAGGCACTGGGCACCGCCTCGACGCCGTCCAACCAGATACTGGTCGGGCTGTCGCTGTTTCTCACCCTGTTCGTGATGGCGCCGGTCTTCGATAAGGTCAATAGCGAAGCCTTGCAGCCCTACCTCAGCGAGAAGCTGCCGGCCGATCAGGCGCTGCAGAAGGCCTTGCAGCCGTTCCGTACCTTCATGATGCGGCAGACCCGCGATTCCGATCTGCAGATGTTCGCCAACATCGCCGGGCAGGCCGAGATCGAATCGCCCGACAAAACGCCGTTCACATTGCTGCTGCCGGCCTTCGTTACCAGCGAGCTGAAGACCGCCTTCCAGATCGGATTCCTGGTCTTCATCCCGTTCCTGGTGATCGACGTGGTGGTGGCGAGTGTGCTGATGTCCATGGGCATGATGATGCTCTCGCCCATGCTGATATCGCTGCCGTTCAAGATCATGTTGTTCGTCCTGGTCGATGGCTGGTCGCTGCTGATGGGCACGCTGGCGGCGAGTTTTTATACTTAACGGCAGGGGAAAGAGTAAAGGGTAAAGATAAAAGTACTTTCCTCTTTCCTCTTGCATCTTTTCTCTTGGAGTTCATATGACACCCGAAACCGTCCTCGACATCGGCACCAAGGCCATGTACATGACCGCGCTGCTGTCAGCGCCGCCGCTGCTCTCGGCGCTGATCATCGGTCTGCTGGTCGGCATGTTCCAGGCCGCCACCTCGATCAACGAAATGACCCTGAGCTTCATCCCGAAACTGATCGTACTGGGCATCGCCATGATTGTCGCCGGTCCATGGATGCTGGCGACGCTGGTGGGTTATACGCGGCAGATGTTCGAGGATATCCCGGGGCTGATAGGATGAAACCAGGATCGAGCAGCAAGTAACGACATCTCTGAGCATGGCTTTTCCTTGCTACTCGCTACTTGCAACTTGCGACTGAATTTATGGACCTCACCAGCGCCCAACTCACCGCCTGGATCGGCGCCTACTTCTGGCCGTTTCTGCGCATCAGCGCGATGTTGCTGGTCGCGCCGGTGTTCGGCGCGCGCATGGTGCCCAAGCGCTTGCGCGTCGGGTTGGGTCTGGCCCTGGCGGTGATGGTGGCGCCGCTGCTGCCGGCCATGCCGGTGGTCGATGCCCTTTCGCCTGAAGGTGTGCTGATAGAGCTGAATCAGGTGGTGATCGGCTTGGCGATGGGCTTTGCGCTGCAACTGGTGTTCGGCGCACTCGTGACCGCGGGTCAGACCGTGGCCATGAGCATGGGCCTGGGTTTCGCCTCGCTGGTCGATCCGTTGAATGGCATCCAGGTGCCGGTGGTCAGCCAGTTCTATCTGATTTCATCCACCCTGCTGTTCCTGGTGCTCAACGGTCATCTGCACCTGATTCAAATGGTGGTCGACAGCTTTCATTCTCTGCCGGTCGGCACCCGCGGTCTGCCGCGCGAGGCAATTTATGATCTGGTGGTCTGGGCCACGCAGATGTTTGCCGGTGCGCTGATGGTGGCGTTGCCCGCGGTCACCTCGATCATGCTGGTAAACCTGGCGCTGGGCGTGATGACGCGCGCCGCGCCGCAGATGAATATCTTCTCGGTCGGTTTCCCAATCACCTTGCTGGGCGGATTCGCCATCATCATCTTCACACTGCCCGGCATAGAGCCGCAGTTCACACAACTCATGAACGGGGCGTTCGCGTTGGTGCGCGACATGGTGACCGGAGGCGCGGGCCATGGCTGAGAATGAGAATGGCCAGGAGCGCACAGAGGCCGCTACTGGCAAGCAGCTCAACGAGGCCCGTGAGAAGGGCCAGATACCGCGTTCGCGCGAGTTCAATACCGCGGCGATGATGCTCGCCAGTGCAGTCGGGCTGCTCTGGCTCGGTGGCCGGATAATGATCTACCTGCAGGAGATCATGCGGCGTAGCCTGAGTCAGACGCGCGAGGAACTGTTCAAGCCGACCGCCATGACCGAAACTCTGCAGCATCTGCTGAGCGATTATTTCCTGATGCTGGGGCCGTATTTTCTGCTGCTGGTGGTAGTTGCTCTGGGAGCGCCGATTGCGATCGGTGGCTGGAATTTCAGTGCGGCGGCGTTTGGCTTCAAATTTTCCAAGCTCAATCCGGTGTCGGGACTGAAGCGGATCTTTTCCTGGAACGG
>JBGPWJ010000062.1:0-11175 GCA_041492115.1 Gammaproteobacteria bacterium | reverse complement strand
CGTCATCGGCAAGGGCGGCGCGACCATCCGTGCGCTTACCGAAGAGACCGGCACATCGATCGACATCAGCGATGACGGCACCGTGAAGGTCGCCTCCGTCGATCAGGCTGCCGGCGCCGAGGCACGGCGTCGCATCGAGCAGATCACCGCCGATGTCGAGGTCGGCATGGTCTACGAAGGCCGCGTTGCCAAGCTCATGGACTTCGGCGCGTTTGTCACCATTCTGCCGGGCAAAGACGGCCTGGTGCACATCTCGCAGATCTCCGACGAGCGCGTCGAGAACGTCAGCGACAAACTGACCGAAGGCGAGATGGTCAAGGTCAAGGTGCTGGAAGTCGACAAGCAGGGTCGCATTCGTTTGAGTATGAAGGCGCTTTCGCAACAGTAAAACTTTCCGGCAGTATCGAGAAAAGATAAAGGGGCCGATGGCCCCTTTATCTTGCGTGGTAGATACATCCCGAGCACTGTGACTACCCTCGGGTGTTCTGTGTGCTCAGCGTTCTAAATATATTCCACCACCGTCACCGCAATGTCCCGATAATCTCGTTGCTGTGTTCGACCTCGGTAGCGTGTGCCAGCGGCGTAAATTCACCCGTTGCGGGATCGACACCTTGCAGGTAGCCGCGGTCGAAATCGAAATACCAACCGTGGCATTGCAGGCGGCCGGCCGCGACCGCATCGCGGACGAAGGGGAAGCTCATCAGGTTCTCAAGCGATATCCGGATCGCCGCCTGCTCACAGGCCACGTCGCGCGTTTCGGTATCCGGATGCTCGCCGGCCAGCGCCACGCGGCGTGCCTCCTCGGCGATCAACATCCACGGCTGGATGAACTGACCGGCGCCGTCGCTGAATTGGACATCGCCGAGCAGGGCGCGGATGCCGCCGCAATGTGCATGACCCATAACGATGACATGCTGTACGTTCAAACAGCGGACCGCGAACTCGAGCGCGGCACTGGTGCCATGGTAACCGCCGCCTGTTTCGCAGGGCGGCACGAGATTCGCGACGTTGCGCACGACAAACACGTCGCCCGGATCGCAGTCCATGACGAGCGCCGGATCGACCCGTGAATCACAGCAGGCGACAACCATCACATTCGGCGCCTGGCCCCGGCGGGTGAGGCGCTCGTAAAGTGACCGGTCGTTTTCGAAGTAACGACGGCGGAAGCGTTCAAACCCTTTAAGAAGATCTTCGATCGATTTCATCGTGTAGACACTGGCGAATACCGAGAGGTCGCGAGAATAGCAAAGTCCATCCCAAGTGCCCAGGCGGTCGGGATCATGCGGCAGTCCATCCGCAGCATTTTGCTGCCGACAAACAACAGAATTACAACCAGCATGACGGGCATCGATGCCTGATAGTCCACACTCATCCATCCTGCGCCGACGGTTTGTATCACTGCGGTGCTCCGAACTCTGAACCCGTACGAACCTGTTCCAGACATTGTAGTACTGCGGCCTCCAGCGCCTCCAGCGCACTACCCATGATCAGGCCGGCATGCGTGTGATACAGATGCAGGCGGCAGTTCACCGCCTCCTGCAGCGAGTTGCGTTCGCGCACTTCGAAATCGCGCCAGGCGAGCACCGGCAAATCCTCGTGCAGGCCGTCCACGCAGAACCAGACCTGGTCATCCAGGATCACCGACAGCCCACGATGCTGGGGGAGGTCAACCCGCAGCGGATTGGCGATGCGCCGCAGCGCCAATCGGATCGCGTTGTAGCAGGATGCATCGATGCATTTGGGAAAGATGCGCAGTGCGATAGGCGAATCGGGCAGCATGCGATGCGACTCCCTCGGTTCAGGCCGCGGCCCAGGCACGGTGCCGTCAGGCCCGCTCCCGCTGCCGGTCGTGGAAGGCTCCAGACGGTGCCGCATCGCCGATCGACAGGAAATCGATGCTCACCCGGTCACCGGCGATCGGACGGAACAGCCCGTTGGCGAAGGCGGCATGATCGGTATGATCGCGGTAACTGGCGATCACCTTCTCGTGGACGAACTCGATGAGCCAGCAGAAGCGATAATTCGGTTTCTCTGACACCGCCCAGCCGCTGACGACACGCCGCACGCCAGGGATATTGCCAAGCACATCGCGCCCACGTGCCATCATGATTTCGACCTGGGCATCCGTCGCGTGCTCGACGTTGTAAACGATGACGTGCTCGACCGGCTGCCAAATCCCGCATTGCACAATTACCTCGGCTGCGCGTCCAGCTGAACCCCACACTCGCATGCAGCGCTCGACTTCCTCGCAGATGCTGTCGCGCACATCCTTCACCAGTCCGGAGTAGCCGCACCGGGCGTCGGCGCACGCGTTGGCGCGGATGCGGTTTGCGGCGATATCGGCCAGTTCGGTGTGGCAATTGATCTTGGCGACTCCATGCGCAATCAGTCGGCGATACTGCTCTTCGGTCAGGCCGGCATCGCCCTGGATCATCAGCGGAATCTTCGCTGCCTCATTGATGCGCTTGAGCCACTCGAAATCCAGCTTGGGCCGACCACGCAGGCGGCCCTGCCCCGCGCCGATGGACACCGCGAGGCAATCCACGCCGGTGCGCGCCACGTAGGCCTTTGCCTCTGCCACTGAAGTGTATTGCGTCTCACCTGGAATTTCGGTGGCGTCCTTGCCTGCTTCGCCCGCGACATTGCCCAGTTCGCCCTCGACCGCCACACCGCAGGCGTGCGCCATCTCGACAACGCGCCGCCTTTTCGGCGGCGGCCATGGCCAGTTCGAAATCGTAGTGCTCGAAGTGGGATTCGGCCAAGCTCAGGATGACCGGCGAACGGCATTTCACCGCCGCTGAGATAATGGGATCGAGGAAATCGGGGCTCACCAGATCGATGCCACCCACCGCGTAACCATTGCGGTAGGCATGGTTCATGCGTATCTCGTATATCTGCCAGCGGCATGATTCCTCCCGAATTATTTGCGCATGCAGTGTGTGAATTATTTTCTGCTACGTTCCCACGCTCAACCGCCCTCGCTGTCGAGCTGGCCCTCGATAAACACGCGGCTGGCTAAAATATCTTCAGCCTCAAGCGTCATCAGGTCGATTTTACTGAGTGATTTTTTCGCGCCCGCAAAAAGACGATTGGCCTGGCGTAGCCGCGCACGGTCAAGGGCGTTGCGCACCGAGCGCGCATTGGCGAAATGCGCCAGTTTCATGCGCAGCGTGATGTACTCTAAGAAGGCTTTTTCAGCATCGAGGCTGAAACGATAGTTCTGCGCGGCCAACATCAACTTGGCGATATGCAGCAGTTCTTCCGCGCTGTAGTCTGGAAAATCGATGTGGTGCGCGATGCGCGAGCGCATGCCGGGATTGCTGTGAAAGAATTTGTCCATGCGGTCTTTGTAACCGGCCAGGATCACGACCAGATCGTCGCGGTTGTTTTCCATGACCTGTAGCAGAATCTCGATCGATTCCGCGCCGTAGTCACGTTCGTTTTCGGGCTTATAAAGATAATAGGCTTCGTCGATGAACAGCACGCCGCCCATGGCCTTCTTGATCACTTCCTTGGTTTTCGGGGCGGTGTGGCCAATGTATTGGCCCACCAGATCGTCGCGGGTGACGGAAACCAGATGGCCTTCTCGCACATAACCCAGACGATGCAGAATCTCGGCCATACGCATGGCCACAGTGGTCTTGCCGGTACCGGGGTTGCCGGTAAAATTCATATGCAGCGTCGGCGTAGCGGAAGTCAACGCAAATTGTTTGCGCAAGCGATCCACCAACAACAGCGCCGCAATTTCACGGATACGCGTTTTGACAGGCAATAAACCGATCAGCTCGCGGTCGAGCTTGTCGAGGACTTCTTTGACATTCGAGGCTTCGAATTCAGCTTCAAGATTGACAGGGGCATCATCCGCCAATACTGCTCCCCCCTGCATGCTGTCTGAATCATTCATGTGATTTATTCCAACCATTGCGACTGTAACTATTGAGGATTACGTATTCGCATGACAGCGGTTGTAGGAGCGGCCTTTGGCCGCTAACCGTCGGTGGCACCCCTATTCGCGGGCAGAGCCCGCTCCTACGGTTGTCATGCTTTTATGTAATTCTCAATAGTTGAAAGACGGTGGCGGGTGAAACACTTCACCCGCCACCGCGTCAACTAACTTGATTAATACCGTTCGCCTTCCGGTTTGTCGGTCGCGTAAGAATGGATGGTGTAACGCATAGTGCGACCATCTGTTTCCTGACGCACCAAGCCAAAGCCCGGCTCTTTCTTGGGACGATTGACAATGTATGACATGGTCACGCTCTCTACACCGCGCAGGGCGCTGAAGGCGACGACACGGATGTAGTGATTCGGGAACGTCTTGCGGCAGTTGTTCACTTCCAGCAGGATCCCGGCGGGATCTTTCAGGTCGAACATCGGATTGCCGAACATTTCCCAATAGGTGTTGCGCGGGTGCGGATCGTCGGTGTACTCAACGCTCAGCGCCCAACCCTTGCCCAGCGCATATTTGATTTGCGCGGTGATTTGCGCATCGGTCAAGTCCGGCAGAAAGGAAAACTGCCCTTGTGTGATGCGATTACCAAGATTGGTCATCATAAACAGGTTCTCCTCAATTAGTTAAACGCTGGCCGTGGCGGTCGGTACGAAGTCAGGGCTGTCGGTGGATTCGTAGTTGAAGGTAACATCCTTCCACGTTTCCAGACCGGCCTTGAGCGGTGCACACCATTTTGCGGCATCATTCAGAATTTGCGGGCCTTCGTTCCAGATGTCGCGACCTTCGTTGCGTGCCTGGATCATGACTTCCAGCGCGGTACGATTGGCGATCGCACCGGCCTGAATGCCATCAGGATGGCCGATCGTACCGCCGCCGAACTGCAGCACCACGTCGTCGCCCAGGTAGTGCAGCAACTGGTGCATCTGGCCGGCGTGTATGCCGCCGGAAGCCACCGGCATACACTTGTTCAGCGACGCCCAGTCTTGTTCGAAGAAGATGCCTTTTTCGAGTTGCATCGGGGTATGGGTGTCGAGCAGGGTGTCGTAGTAACCGCGGATCATCAGGGGATCGCCTTCCAGTTTGCCCACGACAGTGCCTGCATGGATGTGATCCACACCGGCCATCCGCATCCACTTGCAGATCACGCGGAAGCTCATGCCGTGATTCTTCTGACGTGAATAGGTCGAGTTGCCCGCACGGTGCAAGTGCAGAATCATGTCGTTCTTGCGCGCCCAGATGGCCATCGATTGAATCGCGCTGTAACCGATCACAAGGTCGATCATGACGATGACAGAGCCCAAGGATTTGGCGAATTCAGCACGTGCGTACATCTCTTCCATGGTGCCGGCGGTCACGTTCATATAGTGACCTTTGACTTCGCCGGTGGCCGCGGAGGCCTTGTTCACCGCGTCCATGCAATACAGGAAACGGTCACGCCAATGCATGAATGACTGCGAGTTGATGTTCTCGTCGTCTTTCATGAAGTCCAAGCCGCCTTTGAGGGCTTCGTACACCACGCGGCCATAGTTGCGGCCGGACAGACCCAGTTTGGGCTTGGTGGTTGCACCCAACAGCGGGCGGCCAAACTTGTCCATGCGCTCGCGCTCGACGATCACGCCGGTGGCAGGGCCCTGGAATGTTTTCAGGTAAGCCACCGGGATACGCATGTCTTCCAGGCGCAAGGCCTTCACAGCCTTCATGCCAAACACGTTGCCGATGATCGACGCGGTCAAGTTGGCGATTGAATTGCCTTCGAATAAATCAATGTCATAAGCGATATACGCAAAGTACTGCGCTTCGGTTTTGGTGCCAGGGCCGGTGTTCGGCACCAGGTCAACGCGATACGCCTTGGCGCGATACATTTCGCAGGCGGTCAAGCGGTCAGTCCATACCACGGTCCAGGTCGCGGTTGAGGATTCGCCCGCCACTGCCGCGGCGCATTCGTCCGGCTCTACACCCGCTTGCGGGGTAATGCGGAAGACCGCGAGCACGTCGGTCTCTTTGATCTTATAGTCAGGCTCCCAGTAGCCCATCTTTTTATAAGGGATAACACCAGACTTGTAGCGCTCCTTACCTTCTTTCATTGTTTCAGATGCCATTTGATCGCCTCCAATCTCATAAGTGAAATGAAGCCCGCGCTCGAACACGAAATATTCCCGCACAATTAAGCGTAAGAGGCTCGAGTCGGGTTGAGCAGCATGGTGCTTGCGAAGATGGATAAATGAAAGTTGTTGTTTTCGATTGTCACCATAGATGATAGCCTATGATATAAAGAGGGTCGCGCATGCGTCATTCCACATTTCGTCAACTGGAAGTCTTCGAGGCGCTTGCCCGCCTTGGCAGTTTTACGCGCGCCGCCGAGGAGCTGTTTCTCACTCAGCCCACCGCGAGCATGCAGATCAAGAAGCTCAGCGACGCGGTCGGCCTGCCGCTCTACGAACAGGTCGGCAAGCGCATCTATCTGACCGATGCCGGCAAGGCGTTGCAATCGACCTGCCGCGAGCTGTTCGAATCGCTGAATAACTTCGAGATGCTGGTGTCGGACATGAAGGGACTCAAGCAGGGCAAGCTGCGGCTGGCGGTGGTGACCACAGCGAAATATTTCGCGCCGCGCCTGTTGGGCCCGTTCTGCAATCAATATCCAGGGATCGATGTGTCATTAAAGGTGAGCAACCGCGAACGCCTTCTGGAACGCCTCAGCAACAACATGGACGATCTGTATATCCTCGGGCAGCCTCCCGAGGGACTGGAGGTCATATCGGAACCGTTCCTGGACAATCCACTGGTGGTGTTGGCGCCCAACGACCACCCGCTGGTCGGCAAGCGCAATATTCCCCTGGCACGTCTCGCTGAAGAGCCCTTCATCATGCGCGAACCCGGATCAGGCACACGCATCGCGGTCGAGCGGCTGTTTCTCGAGCAGGGACACGCCATCAAGGTGCGCATGGAATTGGGCAGCAACGAGGCCATCAAACAGGCCATCGTCGGCGGACTCGGAATCTCGGTGCTCTCAAGGCACACGCTGGCGCTGGATGCGGCGACGGGTCAGATCGCGACACTTGATGTCCAGCATTTTCCAATCCTGCGCCAATGGTATGCAGTCCATCCCAGCGGCAAGCAACTCACGGTTGTGGCACAGACCTTTCTCGACTATCTGCATGGCGCCGCCGGCAAGATCAACGAGGTTCCCTGCCACTACGCGCAGCAAGCCGGTGCCTGTCCGCTGATCGAGGCGTCAGGACCCGTTGCCAAGCGTGCCGCAAAAGCGCCTCGTCCGGCACCGCTCAAGACACGACGTCGCAACTGAGTGTAGTCAGAGTGCGATAGCTGGCGAATCGTTAGAAAATATCGTTCGGGACCGGTGGCGAATGACGCTTGCGTAACCGCGAATCAACGTAGGGGCGGGTCTCAGACCCGCCCGAGTTGGCACCCTCTCAAGATCATAGAGGGCGGGTCTGAGACCCGCCCCTACATCAGAAAAAGAAAAAGGGGCCATAAGCCCCTTTCTCTTTGGTGATAAACAACATCCTTGTGCGAGACGGCATCCTTACCGGAAGCGAAACTCAGCGAACTGTCGAGTCACCCATCTGCCAGAACATGGCCGGCAGTTCTGCAATCGACTGCCCGCCCGTGGTCACATCCTGGAACGGTGTATTTTGCACCTGCTTCAGATGGGCAGGAACGACATTCCTGTTTTTGTAGCCTACATTGCGGTTTCCCCAAAGCGTTTTGCCGGTTGCTACGTCGAAGGCCTTGAGCAGACCACCGAGGCAACCCACCGCGACGCGCTTGCTGTCGCGCGAAATGTCGGTGACACAGTAATTCGCGGCCAGATCCGGGTCGGAGATTTCCAGCAGGTGCATCTTGCCGGTCTTTGCATCCATGATGCCGACGCTGTCATGACGCGGCTCCTTCACGAACGCCTGCCCATCGGCATCGAACTGGATCAGCGGCGAGTGCTGCATGACCAGAAGGTAATAACGCATGTCCGGCGAGACCTTCATGCTGGTGATCTTGCTGGCCTTGGCATCCAGCGCGGCGTTCTTCCAGTTGAGTTGCGTCTCGACTCCCTTGTCGATGTCGTAGACATAGCGCAACGAAACCAGCTTCGAGGCATCGCTGCTGAAGTACAGCTGGCTGAACTGATACGGCATCTTGAACTCGGCATTCGGATACTCTTCAACGACACGCGTTTTCAGAGTCTCGGTGTCAACAACGCTGAAGCTGTGCGTGCCGACATACGCGACGCGCTGGCCGTTGTTGGCAATGCCCAGGGCATAGACGCCGGCATCGACGTTGTGCAGGTACTTGGTCACGGCGAACGTGGATAGGTCCATCACGTACATCGAGGAGTCATACTCGGCACGCGTGGCACCCTTGCCGTTCTCCTTGTCAGGCTCGAGGCGGCAGGTATTGACCACAATGGCGGCATAATGACCATTCTCGGAGGCCACCACCGGACCGATGTAGTCCTTGGGGTTCTTGGTATTGCCGCAGTTCTTGTTGCCCGATGCGCCATGTATCAGGGACAGACGCTGGCTGTCGCCGCTGTTCAGGTTGAAATAACCGCCAATGAACGAAGGGGCGGTGGTTGCGCTGGCGGTATCGAATCTGCCCAGTGAATTCGGCAGCACGATGATCCGGCCATTCGGATAGGAGCCGCTGACGATGATGTCACGGAAATTGCTGATCGGCAGCGTGGGCACGCCCATGCGTCCGTAACTGGCGCCGAAGAGGTTGTTCAGATTGGACAGCTGACCGAAGCCTTTGACGAAACTGCCGCTGTTGGCATCCCATATTTTGATGCCGCCGCTGAAATCGTTGTCGTAGCTGACCTTGTCGCCGGCATAACCACCGGTCACCAGGTAATTGCCGTCTTCGGAAAATTTGATCGCATAAATATCGGCATCGTCGGCGTGTGCCGGTCCGATTGATGCCAGTACGGTCAGGGCCAGTGTCAGCAACAGCTTCGTTCTGAAAAATCTCATCCTTTGCACCTTAAAAATCGAGTGTGGAAAAAATGTGTCTGGTGTATGGACACCCCTTCACGCCACATTACATTCCACATTAGCGGCATCCTTATCCCGGGCTTTAACCGCACATTAGATAGTCACGTTAAGTATTGGTAATGTAGTAACTATCGAGCCGTACGAGTCCACCATTCCGGCGGATGGAGCGGGTGGGCGGGGCGTGCGTGCGCCAATTTTCCACGCCGGAACCTGCGACGAATGGGATTGAGCAGCTATCGTGCCAGTAGTGTCATTCAGAACCAGACAGCTTGAGGTGCGACGCACTGCGCCGAAACACGACTGCTGTGAATGTTGGCGTGAAGTGAGGAAAGACACACTATTGATTCCCCCTCACCCTGGCCCTCGGCAACCGCTCCCTGCGTTGCCCTACCTCCTGCATCCATGCAGTCGTCTCCCTCAGGGAGAGGGAACTTTCTTTTTCAGAGATGGATCAATCCCTGGCGAGTTGTTCATTGAGAAAGGCGGGTAGGCGCTCTTCAGGGTAATAGCGTGCGCGCCAGGGACTCGAACCGCTGACGAAACCGACGTGGCCGCCTGTGTCCGTCAGTTCGAAGTCGATGCATGCCGACAATTCCTGCGGGTCTGGCAATCCGTCTGGTGTCATGAAAGGATCGTCGCGCGCCTGCAGTATCAGCGTGGGAATCCGGATCTGCTGGAGGAAGCCGCGGGAGCTGCATCGTGCATAGTAGTCATCCGCGCCGGCAAAGCCGTGCAAGGGTGCTGTCACGCGATCGTCGAACTCGCGCAGACTGTGCAAGTCATGGAGCATGGCCACGCCATCGACCCGTCCCAGGCCATGCCATTTATCACGCAGCGACGCACGCAGACGGTGCAGCAGCGACCATTGATAGAGACGCGAAACGCCGGTGTTCAGCCGCACGGCGGCATTGGCCAGCATGAAGGGCACCGACACCGCGACGGCGCCGATGATGGGCGCCTGCGCGCCTTGTTCGCCAAGCCACTTCAGCAACACGTTGCCGCCCAGCGAATAGCCGATAACCGCGATGGGTGTGGCGGGTTCGCGTTGCCGCAGGAGCCTCACCACATAATCAAGGTCGCCGGTTTCACCGGCATGATAGCCGCGCGCCAGCCGATTCGGCGTGCCGCTGCAGCCGCGGAAATGCAGCAACACGGAACGCCAACCGTGCAAGCGCAGAGCGTGCATGATGCCGGCGGCGTAGTGCGAGCGGCTCGAACCCTCCAGGCCGTGCAACACCACCGCCAGCGGTCCGCTGCTGTCGCCGCTCCAATCGAGATCGAGGAAATCACCGTCCGGTAACTCCAGACGTTCACGGCGACGCGCGACCTTGGGAAGACGGCGTAGCAGGTAAGGCCACATGGTCTGTGCGTGCGGACCGGGCAGCCACCAGGCGGGTTTGAAGGGTGAATGCGACAATGGATTGATGAATCAGGTCACAGTCCCTGATGCGGCGCTACTTGTTCGCACGATTATGGATCAGGTCGGCCACCACACCCGGGTCGGCTAGCGTGGTGGTATCGCCGAGATTGTCGGTCTCGTTGGCGGCGATCTTGCGCAGGATGCGGCGCATGATTTTTCCGGAGCGCGTCTTCGGCAGGCTGGGCGCCCACTGGATCACATCCGGTGTGGCGATCGGGCCGATTTCACGCCGCACCATCGCGATCAGTTCCTTGCGCAGTTCATCGCTGGGTTGGATGCCGAGCATCGGCGTGACATAGGCGTAGATGCCCTGGCCTTTGATGTCGTGGGGATAACCGACGACAGCCGCTTCGGCAACGGCCTCGTGCAGCACCAGCGCACTCTCGACCTCGGCTGTACCCAGGCGATGACCGGAGACATTCAGCACGTCGTCGACGCGTCCGGTGATCCACCAGTAACCGTCGGTATCGCGGCGCGCACCGTCGCCGGTGAAATAGTTGCCGGGGTAGGTCTTGAAATAGGTGTCAATGAAACGCTGATGATCGCCGTATACGGTGCGCATCTGGCCCGGCCAGGACCGTGTGATCACCAGATTGCCTGAGGCGGGGCCGTCGAGCACTTTGCCCTCCGGGTCCATCAATGCCGGCACAATGCCGAAGAACGGTCGCGTCGCGGAACCGGGTTTGAGTGCGGTACAGCCGGGCAGCGGCGTGATCAAGATGCCGCCGGTCTCGGTCTGCCACCAGGTATCGACGATTGGACAACGGGCGTCGCCCACCGTGTGGTAATACCAT
>JBGPWJ010000047.1:0-13005 GCA_041492115.1 Gammaproteobacteria bacterium | reverse complement strand
TGCGCACCAGGCCCGCATAGAACAGCGCCAATCCCGGAATGGTCATGAACAGCACCAGGGCCGTCGAGGTCAGCATCCAAGCGGTATTGGCCATGTTCAGAGTCTGCTGTTCCTGTGCCATTGCCGAGAGCGGCAAACCGGCGAGCATCAGAACTAGCAGTCGGAACAGGGCATTGGGGGCGCGCTTCATTGATTTTCCTCCGGGCTGATCAGATGGCCTGCGGACCGGACTCGCCGGTGCGCAGACGGATGAGCTGCAATTCACTGCTGAGAATTTTGCCGTCGCCGCTGCGGCCGGTCCTGGCGGTACTGATAATCGCATCCGGCCTGGCGGGATTGATGATTGCGCTGCTCTGTTTCATTACCATTTATTTTTTGGTTACGTACGCGCAGCTCCGGACCTAAGAACCATGTCGGAGCACGGGCGCACGATTAATGCCCATCAGGCCTACCGGGATGATGCCTGGAGATAGACCCGCTAGCTCACGCAATAGGCCCGTAGAATACCCTTTTTGCGTGCATCGCGACAATGGAAGGCATCGTTATCGTGCGCTGAGGCATGATATTGGTGCGGGCAGAGCGGGGACAATCGGGCGGCGGACCCTGTAATGGTAGAGCCAAAAAAAACGGGCCAAGGACCAAGGTCCCTGTGCCCGCGTCCAAAGCTGGACTGCAACCAGGTGAAAGGGAACGAGGCTTAACCGACGGCGGCTTTCAAGACCGGCCGTTCCGCCGCGGGCGTCGTGGCCACTTGAACAACTTCCTTCGGATACACGCTCTCGGTTTCGAACGGCCAGTCGCGTATCCCGCCTTCCAACGACAGCACATCGAAATTGTTCTGACTCAGTTTCATGCAGGCCACCGCGCTGCGGCCGCCACCATGACAATAGACGATGTAGCGCTGATCGGGATCGAGTTCCTTGATGCGATCACGCAGCTCGAACAGCGGCATCAGTATCGCCCCCGGAACATGAT
This sequence comes from Gammaproteobacteria bacterium, assembly GCA_041492115.1. Lineage (GTDB taxonomy): Bacteria > Pseudomonadota > Gammaproteobacteria > JBBQDK01 > JBBQDK01 > JBBQDK01. Next base: position 12,030 of record JBGPWJ010000047.1, on the reverse strand, counting down.
ATTCGTCGTATTCTTCGGGATAGCGCACATCGATGATCTTGTAACCGCTTTCCAGCATGGTGCGGGCGATCTTGTGATTGACGGTCTTGATCAGCTGCTTGCTGATCAGCCATTCGAAATCGCTCTTGTCGAGCACCAGCAGCGTGGATTCCTCGATGATGCGCACGGTTTCACTGCGGCAGTGCCCGGAGATCAGCGCCTCGCAGCCGAAGGCGTCACCCGCGGTGAGCTCGGCCATCTTGTGCTGTGCGTCATCATAGACGCCGCGCTGCCATACCTCGGCGCGACCGGAAATGATGATATAGAAGGCATCGCCGTCATCGCCCTGGCGGATGACATCCTGGCCCGCCGGCACCACGATCTCCTTCATGCGCTGGAAGGCCATCTCAACGCATTCCAGAGGCAGACGTCGAAACACCAGCGAATTGCGGATCTTTTCCATGCGGGCATAAAGCTCGTGATCGCGGTCCTCGGCCATGTGCACGACCTCGTCCCAGGCGATCAGCTTGTCGAGCATTTCGCGGTCGGCATGACAGATGATCGTGTCCGCCGTCGCCACCAGCGTGGACGTGTTGGGTGCGGCCGGCAGGACCACCGGACGCTTGCGGGTCTCGTTCGGTCCGACGATGGATTTGATGACACCGGTCTGTATGACTTCGAGGCTGCCTTCTATGACAAACAGGTAGTCATTGCTGTCCCCACCCCTGATCTGGAAGATCTCCCCTTTGCGCATTTCGATAAAGCGCACGATATTGGTGACTTCAGTGACGCGCTCCGCCGACAACAAATTGAAGGGCATGTAATTACGAGTCAGGTTCTGGACAACCTTATCCATCTTGATGCTTTTCATTCGGCAACCTCCCGAGAGGGTATTCAGTTACGGATAATGGTGCGGTGCAGCCGATTTTTCGGAGACTGTCCGCTTATCGGCACGACTGGCCGGGGCTTGAGGGGGGTAGGCTTGGGGTAGTCCGGAGGGTACCGATTCAGCGCCAAACCGCTGCGGGAAATGCAGGAAGAGAGTGGCGAGGGACCACGCCCTCGACAGCGCGCCGCTTCAGCTGTCGGTGCTGGTTTTCTTGCTAAGTTTACCGATCGAGCCGATCGGAATGACGACATCCGCGGCAGCCTTGCGTTCGTCGGTGAAATGGGGGCGTTGACTCATCAGGCGGCCGGCACCTTCGGCCAGCTCCTTCTCGCGCTCGCTGATCAGCATCAGACAATTGCGCAGCTGATCGATGGTGCTTTCGGACAAGGGATGGATCATGCCGGGCTGGGTGGCCGTGTCTTTGATGACGCCGGTCAGGGCCTGTTTCACCGTGCGGAGGATGAGTTCCTCTTTGCTGGGTTCATGCTGACTCATATTCATGCTCCTGCCACTGCGATGAACGCGATCAGACGATGCACTCGCGGCACAGTACCTTGATGAGCTGATCCTCCAGTTCGATGCGATCCGCCAAGGCCAGACCCAACTCGGACAGATCATCCGACAGATTGCGGAGATTGTCGGAATGCGCTTCACAATCGTATTTGTCGTTGAATTCGACAATCGTCTCGGTGAGTTCCGAGATGCGCGGGTAAATGCGCTCGGCGATATCGAGCACCTCGGTGCGCCGCTCGGTTTTTTCCTCGACATGCCGGTAGAGCTGGAAATGGGCGCGCGCCGTGTAATCGATCAGCGACTGACAAAAGCGCTGCAACAGATCGAACACCGCGGCGGTATTGCTGCCATTGGGCTGCAACTCTCCGAGCCGGCTGTACAGTGACAGCGTATCCTTGCGCGCGCTCACCATGGCCTTGATCAGGTCACGCGAGCGGTTGCGACGCTCAGGGATGTGGCTGGAACTGTGTGTGTCGGTGGATAGCATGCAGACCCTCAACTGATTGAGATTGTTAGTGGCGCATCATACCAGCGTACCCCCCCGCTTAGCCACTTCATCCCGTCACCGGCTGCACCTTCCCCGCCACCGTCTTGGCACGGGCACGCGCCGTGGCGATGTCCTTGCCCGGCGCCAGGGCCACCCCCATGCGCCTGCGTACAAAAGCCTCCGGCTTGCCGAACAGACGCAATTCGGCGCCTTCGACCTGCAAGGCCTCCGCCACACCTTCGAAAGCGATGCCGCGCGCCTCGATGCCGCCGTAAATGACCGCGCTGGCCCCCGGATTGCGCAGCGCCGTGGCGACGGGCAGGCCGAGGATGGCGCGGGCGTGCAGTTCGAATTCGTTCTGTGCCTGTGTAATCATCGTCACCATGCCGGTATCGTGCGGACGCGGGCTGACCTCGCTGAACCACACCTGATCACCCTTCACGAACAGTTCAACACCGAAAATGCCGCGGCCGCCAAGATTGCCGGTGATCAGCCCGGCGATCTCCTGCGCACGCGCCAGTGCCTTGGGACTCATGGGCTGAGGCTGCCAGCTTTCGACGTAATCGCCCTTCACCTGAATGTGGCCGATGGGTTCGCAGAACGTGGTTTCGACTTGGCCCGTTGAGCCCACGGCACGCACCGTCAGCAAGGTGATCTCGTAATCGAAGCGGATCATCTCTTCGACGATGACGCGCGCGCGGCTGACCCGCCCGCCGCTTAGTGCATAGTCCCAGGCCTTGGCGATATCGTCCGGTCCATTGATGGTCGACTGGCCCTTGCCCGACGACGACATTACCGGCTTGACGATGCACGGGTAACCGATGCCGCCATCGATGGCCACTTGCAGTTGATTGAGACTTTCGGCAAAGGCATAACGCGAAGTCGGCAGATCCAATTCTTCGGCGGCGAGACGCCGGATGCCCTCGCGATTCATGGTCAGCTGCGTGGCGCGCGCCGCGGGAATGACCTCGGCCAGACCGTCGCGCTCGATCTCGGCCAGCATGTCGGTGGCGATGGCCTCGATCTCCGGCACAATCAGCTGCGGCCGCTCCTGTTCGACCAGGGCACGCAATGCGGCGCCATCCGTCATGTCGATGACATGCGCGCGATGCGCCACCTGATGCCCCGGCGCATTGGCATAGCGGTCCACCGCGATCACTTCCACGCCCAGCCGCTGCAACGCGATGATGACTTCCTTGCCGAGTTCGCCAGCGCCGAGCAGCATCACGCGCGTGGCGCTCGGGCTCAATGGGGTGCCGATTCTCATAGCTGTGCTCCGTCGGGAAAATTCGGATACTATCATGCGCACACAAACGACGGGATTCATACGCCCGTGCGCTGCCGCTACTACTCACAGATGACCTCATGACCGCAACCGCCGATGACACCCTACCCGATGCCCTGCTGCTGATCACCGCCGGTTGCGCGCACTGCCCTGTGGTACTCGATGGCTTGACGCGCCTGGTCAAGGAAGCCGCCATCGGCCGACTGGAAATCATCAATGTCGCCGCGCATCCGGAGTACGCCGAACAGCGCGGCGTCCGTTCGGTCCCCTGGACACTGCTCGGCGACTTTGAACTGGAAGGCGCGCTGACTCTGGAGGAACTGCGCCGCTGGGCGCAACTGGCGCGCACGCCGCAAGGCATGGCGGCCTATTTCGAACACCTGCTCGGCAGCGGTCAACTGGCCCGCTGTGCGGGCATGATCCGCGCCCATCCCGAACGCTTCGCTGCCCTGCTGACACTGCTGGCCGATCCCGACACCTCGCTCAATGTGCGCATCGGCGTCAGCGCCGCATTCGAGGAACTCCATGACAGCGGCCTGATCGCCAAAGTCGCGCCACAACTCGGCGCGCTGACCCGGCATGCCCACGCCGCCGTCCGCGCCGATGCCTGTCACGTCCTGGCTTTCACCAGCATCGAACTGGCCGGCCCATATCTGAATGACTGCCTGAAAGACAGCGACGCCGCGGTGCGCGAGATCGCCGCGGAATCGCTGGCGGCGTTGCAGCAGTAGAGGGCGGGTTTAAACCCGCCCTACATCGATTGTGCCATTACGGTCCATGCTGTTTTCATCACCGCAACGCAGCGGTTATACTTACCGCTGGTTTCACCACAGGATTCTCCCATGCCGTATTTCGTTTACAAAGTGCTTCCCGGCAAACATCTGGAACTGGTGAATCAACATGACAGTTATCAGGACGCCCGCGCGCAGGCGCACAGCATGCGCGCTGCAATTACCGCGGAGGATGACTACGGGGTGCGCGTGATCTTCGCCAAGAATCCCCCCGAGGCCGAACGCCTGATCTTGACGGAAAGACCCGCGCAGCTCACCGGCGAGGATTGAGCGCCGCCAGTCGCCGTTCCAGGGCGCTGGTAAAATCCAGAATGTGGCGCGTGTTCGCGCCGAGATCGCCGCGACCGACCCGCGATTGAGCGGTCAGCAGCAGACGGGAACCTCCAGTTGCCGGCTCCACTGTCAGCTCGAAATCATCTTTGAATTTCCAGAGTCGGGTCACCGCCACGGCACGCAGACGCAGCGAGGTGCTGTCCTCGGCCAGCAGTGGCCAGCCCAGTTCGGTCAAGGTCGAGCGCGCTGCCGAGTACAGTTGTTGCGGCGGCAATGGATATTCGCGCGGGCGCAGTTCCGGATAAATGCTGTCGCTGCGGGTTTCAGCGCGGTGCGTGGTCAGATAGATTTTCAGACGCGCCGCCAATCCCGGCGGGCTGGTCAAGGGCAGGCGATTGCCGGCGATTCCCGCCGCCAGCAGCAGCACGGCAATCATCAGCAGACCCAGCAGAATACGCAGAAACAGCAGCACGTTTACATCCTCCCTCTGCCGCGTGATATCAGCCGGCCATGGCGCCATGATAAAGACGACTTGTTCATACTGACACCGCGGGGCACACTAGGGACGCGGTAGATTTGCTTGACTCTGCCGTTGAGCCCAAGCCTCACGACACACCAAGAGAGCACCGTGGACGAAGACGAATTCAAAGCCACCTACCTGAGTCTGAACCGCCGGGCCTGCCCCTTCGAGAAGGTGATCCTGTCGCGGCAGTGTAACTGCTCACGCGCCGCACGCATCTTCATCGCCGAACGCCAAGCCGTGGGTTGCGACGCCGATGCGCCGCAGCAGCAGTGCCTGGCGCTGCTGCAACTGCTGCGCAGCAACGCCAGCTTCGCCCTCAAGCTCACCTCCGCCACCCATCGCCTGCCGCATGCCAAGGAAATGAAATTGCAGGCCGGCGGCCTGCTCGGCCTGCAACGCGCCCTGAAGCCGGACTATGCGACGTCCGCCCAGATCGACGACATCCACGAGTTGATCAATCTGGCCAAGACCACCTACGGCGAACTCGCCGACCTTCCCTACCCCGAGATCGTACAGGCCATCGCCGCCTACCAGGGCCGGCGCAGCGGCGGCCGACGCGGGGAGTAAAATGTGTCGCCCCCTCTCTCCGAGAGAAAACTTCGTAGGGGCGGGTCTCAGACCCGCCCTGTATGAGCTTGAGAGGGTGCCAACCCGGGCGGGTCTAAGACCCGCCCCTACGTTTCTTCGGGCTTAAGTAAGTGCTATTGGTATCAGATCTGCCCATCGATCATCTCACGCACAAAATGGTCAGGCTTATAGCCACTGAACCGCCCCACCTCGGTACCATCTCTGATCAGCAACACCGTCGGAAATCCGCGCAGCCGATAACGTCCGGCCAGCTTCATATTGTCATCCGCATCCACTTCGACCTTCACTAACACCAGCCGCCCCGCGTACTCACGGGCCAGCTTTTCCAGCAGCGGCGTCAACGCCCGGCAGGGCGGACACCAATCCGCCCAGAAATCGACCAGCACCAGTATCTGCTGCGAGGCATCCAGCACTTTGACGGCGAAATCCTGCTCGCCGGCATCAAGGATGTTTTCAGTGTGAGGACGCATGACGGCTCCGGCTGCAAAAGGTTGTGGATTTTGGCGTTCTGCAGCGTCTTTGGCAAGGAGTTGAGCGGCTTGAATGTAATCACTCAAGTTACCCCTGAAAAATAAATTACACGCGGCGCTAAAGGAATAGTGAACATCGCCGTTAAGTTGCGCGTGTCTGTTTACTTGGAGGGTTACATCATGGCAACAAAGAAAGCATCAGTAAAGAAAAAGGCAGCAGCCCCGAAAAAGGCTGCGGTCAAGAAGGCAGCGGCTCCGAAGAAAAAGGCTGCCAAGAAAAAGAAGTGAAGGGGGGGTTACACCCTGACTGCCGGCGGGAGCTATCAGGCCGGCACACTTTAACTGCTCCAATGGATGGAGCATGGCAGGACAAGGATGTCCGCGCCTTTTCCAGCAGCTATTCCCTCTTCCTGCCGGCGCCCCAGACGTTGGCCCGAGTAATCTTCCAGCAACTGTGAGTCTTCGGATCGCGGGCAAAATCCTCGGGGATGGTTTGCCGTGTGATGTCGTCCAGCTCGAGCCCCGTCAAGGCTTCTTTATCCAGCGTAAACCCGCGTCGGTTGCACGCGAACAGCAGTATTCCACCCGTCTCCAGCAGTGCGCTGGCCGCGCGGATCAGCGCGACGTGATCGCGTTGCACATCGAAAGTACCGTCCATGCGTTTTGAATTGGAGAAGGTCGGCGGATCGAGAAAGATCAGACCGTAACGCTCGCGCCGGCCTTGCAGCCAGGCAAGGCAGTCGGCCTGCACGAATTCGTGGCGGCGATCACTGAAGCCGTTCAGCGCCAGATTGCGCCGCGCCCACTCCAGATAGACGGCGGACATGTCCACTGTGGTCGTGGCCGCCGCACCGCCAAGTGCAGCGTAGACGGTCGCCGTGCCCGTGTAGGCGAACAGATTGAGAAAGCGTCGGCCATGCGCCAGTTCTTTGATCAGTGCGCGGATCGGTCTTGCATCGAGGAACAAACCGGTGTCGAGATAATCCGTGAAATTCACCTGAAAGCGCGCCGGGCCCTCACGTACTACCTGGAAGTTTTGCTCTTCACCGTGCCGGTCGTATTGCGCACTGCCACGCTGGCGACGGCGCACTTTCAGTATCACCTGTAATGCCGGCACCTCCAGCACGTCGGGGATGACCGCGAGCACTTCGTCACGACGCTGCCGTACGATCTCCGGTTCGATATTACGCGGCGCCTCGTATTCCTGCACCTGCACCCAGTTCTCGTAACGGTCGATGGCGAAGGCGTACTCGGGCAGATCGGCATCATAGACGCGGTAGCAATACACCTCGGAGCGCTGCGCCCAGCGCGCCAGATGCCGGGCGTTCTTGCGCAGGCGATTGGCGAACATGGTGGCACCTTCACTCAAATCGATCGGTGTCGCAGGGCGTCGCGCCACTTGTCCCGGCGTGCTGTGTTTCAGATATTTGCCGGGATCGATCTCGAAGGTCAGCAACTGACAGGGCAAGGCGCCATTGAAGAAAGCATAACGGCGCCGCGCACGCAGGCCGAGTTGCATACCGAGCGGCGGATTGCCGGTGAACACCGCCGCCTTCCAACCCTGAAAGCGCTCCTTGAGACAACTGCCGAGCGCACTGTACAACGGCGCGAGTTCATCGATCTCGCCGAGACGTTCGCCATAGGGAGGGTTGACGACCAGCAGGCCCGTCGTGTCGCGCGGGCTGAGCGGCGCGCAGCTGGCGAGTTCGCGACGTTCGATATGCACATGCGCCTGCAGGCCGGCGCGCGCGACATTGGTCTGCGCGGCACGCACTGCGGCAGGATTGGCATCATAGCCGGTGATGGAAGGCAATTGTTTCAGCCCGGCGGCGCGGCGTTGTTCCGCCTCATCGCGCAGTGATTGCCAAACTGTCGCGTCGTGCTGCCGCCAACCCAGGAAACCGAAGTAGCTGCGCAATAATCCGGGCGCGCTGTCCGCGGCAATCAGTGCGGCTTCAATGGGCAGAGTGCCGGAGCCGCACATCGGATCGAGAAAGGCGCCGCCGTCACGCGCCACCGCGGGCCAGCCGCTGCGCAACAGAATGGCGGCGGCCAGATTTTCTTTTAGCGGCGCCTCGACGCCCTGCTCACGGTAACCGCGGCGGTGCAGACTGCTGCCGGACAGATCGATGCTGACCGTGGCCTGGTCGCGTCGCAGATAGACATTGATGCGTACATCGGGCTGTTCGGTATCGACCGAGGGGCGTTCGCCGTGCTGCTCGCGCAGCTGATCGACGATGGCGTCTTTGACCTTGAGCGCCGCGTAGTGGCTGTGTGTGATGTGGGAATCACTGAGATTGCACTCCACGGCGAGCGTGCCGTCCGCGGCCAGATGCGCACTCCAATCGACGCCCTGCACGCCGTCATATAAAGCCTCCGGCGAGTCGGCCGGGAATTGTGCGATCGGCAGCAGGATGCGGTTGGCGAGCCGCGACCACAGACAGGCGCGGTAGGCCAGCGCCAACGTTCCGCTGAAGGTCACGCCGGCACCGACACAGGCGGCATCCTGCGCACCGAGCGCAGTCAACTCGTCCATGAGCAGTTGCTCCATGCCTTTGGCGGTGACGGCGTAGAAGTCCAGAGGATTATGCATGGTCTATTGAGTCAGGGTATCGAAATGCAGCAAATCAATCCCTCACTCAGCAAGTGAGTCCCCTCTCCCTTTGGGAGAGGGCCAGGGTGAAGGAAATAAATTCAGCGCCACATTCCCCCCCTCACCCCAACCCTCTCCCCGGTGTGGAGAGGGAGTTATTCAGTAGTGCCTCACATCACCAGGCCACGGGTGCAGACATATCAACCGCTGTGTTTGACGTTCATCAGACGCCGCGGCGCGACCAGGCCATCTTCTTGGATCTCGCCCATGCCGAGGAAATTGCGCGCGCCATTGTACAGCCTGACCCAACCTTGCGTCGGCGCATGCGGCACCTGCACTGCCTGGCCCTGACCAAGAAAGAACGCCGCATCGGCGGACAGGTTGACCTCGGGCCAATGCATCAGCGCCGTCTCGATGGGCAACAGCGCCGCATCCAGTGCGGCGTAGTCCTCTGCACCGATGGCCATCAGCCGTTCCAGCGTCAGCATCTGGTTCTCCTGGTATGGGCCAAGTCCGGTGCGGCGCAAGGCACTGACATGAGCGCCGCAACCCAGCGCCGCACCGATGTCTTCGGCCAGCGTGCGCACATAGGTGCCTTTCGAACAATGCACATCCAACGTGCATTCGCCATTCTCCAGACCCAGCAATCGCAATTCATGGATGAACAAGGTCCGCGGCTGGCGATCGACCTCGATGCCTTGACGCGCCAAGTGATAGAGGCGCTGCCCCTGATGCTTGAGCGCGGAATACATCGGCGGGATCTGTTCGATCTGCCCGGTGAAGCGCGGCAACACAGCGGCGATGCTCGCCACATCGATGCCATCGATGGGCCGCTCCTCGATAATCTCGCCTTCGGCATCGGCGGTGGTGGTGCGCACACCCAGGCGGCAACGCACGCGATAGCGCTTGTCCGCATCAAGCAGGAATGCCGAGACCTTGGTGGCCTCGCCCAGACAGATCGGCAGCATACCGCTAGCCAGCGGGTCGAGGCTGCCGGTGTGGCCGGCCTTGCGCGCATTGAACAGGCGCTTGACCTCCTGCAGGGCCGCATTCGAGGACAGGCCCATGGCCTTGTCCAGCAGGATGATGCCGTTCACATCGCGGCGGTTGTTGGTTCGTTTCATAAAGGCTTTGCTGGTGATGGTACGGCGGAGTGTCAGATGTCGGATCAGCCGTTGCCTGAGAGCGCGTCGGCAACTGACTGGAACGGCGGCCGAGGCTTACTCATCGTCATCCTTGTGAGTGTCCTTGGCCAGCGCCGAATCGATCAGGGCGTTGATGTGCGCACCGCGCGCGGTGGTGTCGTCATAGTGGAAATGCAATTGCGGCACGGCGCGCATGATCATGCGTTGACCCAGGGCATGGCGCAGAAAACCGGCGGCCTTGTTGAGGATCGCCAGCGTCACGGCAGGGTCGTGCTCCTGTTCATCGAGCACCGTGAAGAAAATCTTGGCATGCGCCATATCGCGCGCCACTTCGACGCCCGACAAGGTGATCATGCCGATGCGGGGATCGCGGATTTCCTCGCGGATCAACTGCGCGAGTTCGCGTTGCATCTGCTCAGCAACGCGCCGGGTACGGGAAAATTCTCTTGGCATGGCGTTGTTACAACCGGTATGTCGGAAGAGCGCAGCAGGATGCTGCACCCCTCTCTGGATGGACTACTTGCGTTACAGGCTCCGCGCCACTTCCACGCGCTCGAACACTTCGATCTGGTCGCCGGGACGTACGTCGGTGTAGTTCTTCACGCCGATGCCGCACTCGGTGCCGCCGCGCACTTCGTTGACGTCGTCCTTGAAGCGGCGCAGCGACTCCAGTTCACCTTCGTAGACCACGACATGGTTACGCAATACACGGATCGGCGCACTGCGCCGCACCGTGCCTTCGGTGACCAGACAGCCGGCGATCTGGCCGAACTTCGGCGAGGAGAACACGTCGCGCACCTCGGCGATGCCGATGATCTGCTCGCGGATCTCCGGCGCCAGCATGCCCGAGGCCGCGCGCTTCACTTCATCGATGGCTTCGTAGATAACGCTGTAATAATGGATGTCGACATTGTTATCAGCGATCAAGCGCCGCGACGTGGCATCGGCACGGACGTTGAATCCGATCAATACCGCCTTGGAGGCAATGGCCAGATTGACATCCGATTCATTGATGCCGCCCACGCCGGACGAGAGAATCTTGATCTTCACTTCATCTGTGGAGAGCTTGCTGAGCGCTTCGGTAAGTGCTTCGGCACTGCCTTGCACATCGGCCTTGATAACCAGATTGACTGCGCCGATCTTGCCCTCTTCCAGCTGCTGGAACACGTCCACCAACTTGGCCGACTGCTGCGTGGCGAGTTTGACGTCGCGGTACTTGCCCTGGCGGAACAGCGCGATTTCGCGCGCCTTGCGCTCATCGGGCGTCACCATCACGCTGTCACCGGCGTTGGGCGTGCCGGACAGGCCGAGCACGACCACGGGAATCGAGGGACCAGCACTGTCCACGGCCTTGCCGCTCTCGTCGAACATGGCGCGCACGCGGCCGTATTCCTGACCGCTGAGAATCACGTCGCCGCGGTGCAGCGTGCCCTGCTGCACCAGGATAGTGGCCACGGGGCCGCGACCACGGTCGAGACTCGATTCCAGAATCGAACCGATCGCCGGGGCGTCGCGCACCGCGGTGAGTTCCATCACCTCGGCCTGCAGGAGAATGGCGTCGAGCAGCGCATCAACGCCCGTACCGGCCTTGGCGGAGACGTTTACAAAGATGTTCTGGCCGCCCCAGTCTTCCGGTATGACTTCGTACTGGGTGAGCTCCTGCTTGACGCGGTCCGGATCGGCGTCCGGCTTGTCGATCTTGTTCACCGCGACGACGATCGGTACACCGGCCGCCTTGGCGTGCGTGATCGCCTCGATGGTCTGCGGCATGACGCCGTCATCGGCGGCGATCACCAGGATCACGATGTCGGTGACCTTGGCGCCACGCGCGCGCATCGCGGTGAAGGCCGCGTGGCCGGGCGTATCGAGGAAGGTGATCATGCCCTTGGGTGTTTTGACGTGATAGGCACCGACGTGTTGGGTGATGCCGCCCGCTTCGCCGGCCGCAACCTTGGTGCGGCGGATGTAGTCGAGCAGCGAAGTCTTGCCGTGATCGACGTGACCCATGATAGTCACGACCGGGGCGCGCGCTTCCTGCTCACCGGCCTCGGCCTTGGCGCTGATCAATTCGAGTTCCGCTTCGTCCTCGCGGACGATCTTCGGCTTATGGCCGAGTTCTTCCACGACCAGCGAGGCCGTGTCCTGATCGAGCACCTGATTGATGGTCGCCATGGCGCCGAGTTTCATCAGGGCCTTGATGACCTCGGTGGCCTTGATCGCCATCTTTTGTGCGAGTTCGGCGACGGTCGTGGTTTCGGTGATGCTGACTTCGTGAACGATCGGCGCGGTGGGCCGTTCAAAGCCGTGCTTGTCAGACGAGGTGATGGACATCATCCGACTGGCGCGGGGTTTCTTCTTGCGCTTGCCGCTCTTCTCGCTGGCGACATGCAGTTCCTGACGGCCATAGCGCGTGGCGCGCTCTTCTTCCTCAGCAGTTGGCTTGCGCTTGCGGTCGGTGACAACCGGCTTGCGCACTTCAGTCTTGGGTGCTGCC
>JBGPWJ010000016.1:0-18022 GCA_041492115.1 Gammaproteobacteria bacterium | reverse complement strand
TTCCATCGGCATTCTTTCCAGGCACGCCGCGGATCAGGTCGACCATGTTCTCCTTGCGCCAGATCTCCTGACTTAACTGGCTGTGACAGTTGGTGCACCAGATGCCCTTGTCGTGGCCGGTGTCATTGGCGACGTTAGTACGCAACCACTGGCCGATGGCGTTCGGGTGGGGTTGCCCACTCAAATCCGTGTTCCGGCCCGGGTTGGAGTGCACGTCCCGACCCACAAAGCAGCCACCGGCGGCATCACGATTGTCGCCGTTCGCGAAGAAGTTCCTGCCGTTCTTGGTGATCGGATAACTGCTGAGATCGCCATCGGAACGGTGCGCAGGATGGCAGCCCTGACACGCGCCGTTGCGGCCTTGCGAGTCATCGAACGGGAGGTCCTTGTGATTGTTGTGCAGGGCCTCGGTCAGCGGCGGGATCAAGCCCTCGCTGGTGCTCGCCGACTTGACCACGGCAATCACATTGTCCGCATGGCACCTCTGGCAGACCACGCTTTGATGCCCGAGCCGGGTGAGTTGCGGAGGATTCCCACCCGTTTGCGGATAGTTCAAAGTGAAATCCGTGCTGTGCTCATTGTCGTGGATCGACAGGATACTGATCGCCGCCGCCTTCAGCCGTGAATACCAATCGGAGTCGCCGGCCACGGTATCGATGTTGTAATACGCGTTCCAGAAGTCGAGTTCGAGCTGTACTTTCGCCGCCGTGTAGGGACGATAGACATCGGTTCCGTCGACTCCCAAACCTTTGTTCGCGTTGTTCGGTGAATTGACGCTCCCGAGAAGCCCATGGCAACGATCGCAGTTGGGGACGTCGATGGGAGCATCGCCCATGCCGATGATCGGATTGCCATTCTGCAGCACGGCTGTACCGATGCCGCCCGGCTGACTCTGATCGTAGTTATGCAGCTGGGCCTTCATCTGGACATAAGGCCGGATCGTGCTTTCATCGATCTTGCCGGGGTCGCCGAAGAAATTGATCGTATCCTCGAACGGATCCAGCGGCAGACCGAGGGCTTCCCAGATCCGCGGCGAGGTCAGCATAACGGGCAGATTTTCCAGCACCTTCATCTGAGTGAATACCACAGTGCCCGAGTCGCCGGAGAAGGTCAGGACATTCTGCAGACCGGGGGTCGATCCGGGTCCCATTGGGTGAAAAGCCGGACCGCTGTTCTGCGGCAGAACCGTCGAAAACACTGTGGACGCGTTCTGATTGCGCAAGCCCAGACGGATCTTGGCTTTCTCGGCGCTGGTGTTGGCGGGATTGCTTCCTTCCAGGTCGCTATAAATGTAGAAATGATTCAACCACGCGTTGGCGTAGTTATCCTCGGGATCGGCGTAACTGCCATTACCCAGCAACACATTATTCTTGGGCGACGAAGCTTGATGCGCATTCGGATTCGGGGGAGGAACTGCAGCAGCCGTTGACCCATAGTCGCCGTAGATCAGCTTGTTGCCGCTATCGGTCGCGGCGGCGTCGAACTGGGTGTTCCACATCAGCAGAGAGTTGCCTTCCACATGGCTGATAAGCGTGCTGGTCTGCGGAGCGCCGCGGCCGTCATTCCGGGGCTGGGCGTCATGCCAGTACCTTAATACGTACTTTTTGAAGTTTCCGTTCGAATCCAGTTCGCTATCCCGCAGCACCGTGGGCCGGCCGAGAAAGTCGAGCCCGACGTTGGGATCGCCCTCCAGCAGCCTGGGGAACACCGTCCCATGGTTGTCCGTGCTGCCCAGGTCGTGTGTGTGGACCGTCGGCAGGTTTTGCTGGGTTTTGACCACTTGAGCTAGGATGGAATTATACGGCGGCAGCACGCAACAATAGGAGAACTCGAACCCGGTGCAATGCATGCCCAGCTCATAGTTCATCAATATATTGAAAGTGTTCTTGGGCAGCCTCGGAGAACTGCTGCTGACGAGCGAGCTGTCTGCGGTAGGTGCCGTGTCAGCCACTGCCTCAGCGACAAATCCTATGGTCGATGTAAGCAAGATGCCGATTGCTGCCGACAAAAGCAGACTCCCGCGTACGGTATTCGGATGCGGTTTCATTGTCTCCTCCTCCATTCTTTTCACGCCCACCGTGGGACCACCGTGGGAATTAAATTCTTCTAAATAGTGGTCAAGAGCAATCCCTGTGCCAGTGAACTGCGCGGCAAATTTCGTAAAAAACAGTGCCTTTGCAGGGACAGTGACAAATGTGTCAGTTTTAGATAAGACATCTATGTCTGACGTATGTCAATTTTGTCACTATACTTTAGATTGTCCTATGTCCGGCAGAGGCGCAGGCCTTCATGGATTCGTGCAGTTACTGAGCTACACATCAACCAACACAAGGCGGCGCATGGCGATACAGCAATTCGCCACACTGACAAAAATCGACTCAGCTGACCATCTGCCGGAGGATCTGATATGAAGCACGACACCGTTATAGAATCGCTCATCAACTCCATGGAATTGCCCGCCGTTCTTATCAACGAGAAATATCGGATCATCGCGGCCAATCGGGCCTACTGTACAGCCTACGGTGTGGAAGCGGATGCAATCCTCGGGCGATGCTGTTATGAAGTTTCACACCATTTAGACATGCCCTGTCATCAGAACGGCGAGGATTGCCCGCACCGGGCCGTGCTGACCACCAACAGCCCGTCAGAGGTTTTGCACACCCACTACGACCACGCCAACCGGCCCGATCGCGTGCGCATCAAGGCATACCCCATAGAAACGGCCAACGGCGACCGGTTTGCACTCGAGACAATTCATCGTCTGGCGCCCGCTGTACACCTGACCTGCCAGGAAATTCGCATGGTCGGTCGCTCCCCCGCTTTCCTGCAATGCGTAGAGACTCTGTCTCTGGCCGCACGATCCAATGTGCCCGTATTGCTTTACGGAGAAACCGGTGTCGGCAAGGAAATGGCCGCACTGTACATCCATGAACAATCCGCCCGCAGGAGCAAGGCCTATGTCGAACTGAATTGCGCCGCGATCCCCGAAATGCTGTTTGAGAGCGAACTGTTCGGCCATGAGCGCGGTGCCTTCACCGGATGCGCAGGACTCAAGCCGGGACTGTTGGAAACGGCGGACAAGGGCACTCTTCTCCTCGATGAAATCGGGGAACTGCCGTTGCCCATGCAGGCCAAGCTGCTGCGCGTGCTGGATTCCGGCGAGTTCCGGCGCGTCGGCGGCACATCGGTGATCAAGGCCAACGTGCGCATCATCACCGCGACCAACCAGAACCTGATGGCCATGGTGGCTGATGGCAGATTCCGCGAAGACCTCTATTTCCGCATAGCGGGCATCAAGATTCATATTCCGCCGTTACGGGAACGGCGGATGGATATTCCCGCTCTGGTGAAGGTGCTGATCAAACGCATGTGCGACCGGGACAAGGCGGATCCCTGTCATGTCACCAAAGAGGCGATGGAACGTCTGATGGGTTACGACTTTCCCGGGAACGTGCGCGAATTGTTTAATATCCTGCAACAGGCTCTGGCGTTGTGTCCGGATGGCATTATTACCGCCGAACATATCCACATCGACGACTATCACGCATATGACCACGTACGCCGTTCCGCCTACACAACCATGCCGGCCCATCTGGTCCCTCCAGTGCGCCGCATGGCGGCTGGTGCGGAAATGGATGCGCCACCGTCACTGGCGAATGCCGAAGCCCATTATATCGCTAATCTGCTGCAGAGCCACGACCAAAACCGGCGTGCCGTTGCGGAGGCACTGGGCATTAGCGCACGTACGCTCTACCGCAAGATCAAACGTTACCAGCTCAATTCTCCCCGCGGCCACGGCGAAGTCATGTCTGATTCGTGACCGCGCGCATCCAGATGACCTATCCGGGGTCTTAGGAACAGTTAAAACTTGAGCAGATAGATTACGCATGTCGCCGCATTAAGGAAATTCTGCCAGACCCTGAGCCCGGCTACGGAAAGCAACTGCTGAAGCTACTAATGGCGGAATGCTGACAGACGATACTCAGAGGCAGCTATGCCGCCCTGGATTACGTAACTTAAGAAATGAGAATGGGCACTCCAAATTGGAGTGCCCAGATTCGTACCGAATTGGCATCCCCAAGAGGGTTTGCACGGTATATAACGGGACTCTGTATTCCGATCGTATGACCGCCGCAGGCACGACGCGACAGTTAATTTATAAAAATATCCGCAGTGATACACAGGCATACCCTCACACACAGACCAAGTTGATGGGAGCCCAGTTAATCCCTATTTCAGCCGTCAGGCGCCACCGCAGTCCTGGTTACTGTGCCCGCGACGGAGTCTGTTCGAACAACCTTGCGAACTCCAGAAAAATGTCCGGATCGTATTTAGTGCCTTTTTCGGTTTCCAGCATTTCCATTATCTGTCTGTGATTCCTGGGCGTGTGGTATCGGCGTGTTGCGCCCATTGCTTCGTAGCCGTCCACAATGGCTATGAGGCGCGACAGGAGGGGAATGCGGTTTCCCTTCAGGCCGTCGGGATAGCCCCAGCCGTCAAAGTGTTCATGATGATGGCGAATTACAGAGGCTATGGTGGTGGCGTGGGGATGGTCCGCCGCCCGGAATATGCGTTCGCCCAGCGCCGCATGGGTTTTCATGATCTCCCATTCCGCGCCACTGAGACTTGCCGGTTTCAGCAGGATGTAATCGGGTATCCCAATCTTGCCGATATCGTGGAACTGGGCGCTGACGCGAAGCACCTGCATTTCGTCATCTGCAATTCCACAGGCCACACCGAGTTGTACCGCAAGCGCCACGACCCGGTCACTGTGAAGACGCGTGTGTCCATCGCGTTCATCCAGGGCGATATAGAGGGCTTCGGTAATGTGACTCAGGCGGCTTTCCTGATTTTCCATAAAGGTCCTTGGAACGTCCGACAAATAAAGACACGTGACACAACTTAATACATCAACCGGCTGACGGGGGAAAGCATCATTCTGCCGGTTGCATAGAATTACCATGCCATGGTTAAACTTAGTATAGCTGTCGCATGAAGTCCAACGCGCTCCTGCATACCTATGCGCGGCGCAGCATGAACTTCGATTTCTTCGTGGCAAATCCTCCTCGTTCAAAGTAGCGGATTTGCCGGAAATCTCTTCTTTACAGTGGTACAGTTTTTATTACTGCTACTGCCTGTCTGCGTGTTGATAATCCCTCCATTCGATACAGATGGATAACACGGCTCTTCTGTCAGGCCCAGAATCTCGATCACGGGCCCGAACTATCGCCGACGCCGAGCGGGCTGGGCACCGGGTGGCTCCTTGGAAAGGCACACATAGATGTGCGCGTCTTCACGGCCACCGCCGGGCGCGCGCCGACGCACCTTCCCCACATGCGGGCTCGCCGGATCCAGGCGCACCACGGAATAGTCGGGCGAGGGATGCCACCCCATGGCCCGCAGGCGGGACTGTTCGGCGAGAGTTAATGAGCGGCCGTAATGCCCCGGTGGGATCGCGCAATGCAGGATCGGCGCCAAGTGATGGGCGTTGCCACCTGGCCGGTTGTTGATGACGGGGTGCTTGAGCACGGTAACTCTCATCCGATGCGACCGTAGCGAGGCTACGATCCAAGTACAGGCTATTCCCTTGTTCCGGGAATGATTTTGACGATGATCAACAAGAGGCGGGTTTGAGACCGTTAACAGGCATCAAATAGCCAATTAATGCTCCAGTCACAGAACACGCAGTGAAAAGCGCGCCGGCCTGTGTGCCAGTGCCGGCGCGTTTAACGCAACTGCATGTTAAAGCTGCAACGTGATGACTCAGGCAGCGCGCCGTCTTTCCTCTTTGAATGCTTTTCGCATTTGCTTGCGCAGTTCCGGCGAGTCCGTGTGACCATGCACAGTGACAGCATGATGCACAGCTGCTTCCAGAAGCTCATCGTCGCTGTCGGCAAAGATTGTTACCGTGCAATTCATCTCGCTCGGGTATTCGCGACAATCAATAAATTTCCTGGACATTGGCTTCTCCTTCCTGATCCGAATGAACACAACGAGGGGAAACAACTACTGTTGCTGACCCAGCAGTTACTAAAGCGGGCGCTGCATCACGCTATACCTCTTGATAAAAACGTGTCAAGCAACGCACCCGGCGCTGGCGATGTTCTAATGCAATTCGTGAGGGATTACCCGCTACCACTTTCGCTGGCAGAAGCGCAGAGCCAGCGCATATTATCTAGACCTCGTGGCTTAAGGATACAAAGTTGAACCTGCTTCTCAGGAAAACCACCGCAGGAACGCAGCGGCGGTCAGCGCCGTCGCGGCCAGCGTAGCGAACGCGCGCCAAGTGGCTTGCTGTGCCCGTTCGCTCCACGCGATGCCACTATAGAGATACACGGCAGCAAGTATGAATCCCGCAGTGGCGCATGCCATCTTGATCAGCAGTGCGGCGACCGCGATGCCATGGATATCCGGGAAGTGTCCGTAATAAAGCCAACTGACTCCGCCGAAGGCGCCGCCACTGGCAGCTTGCGCGACCCATCCCGCCAGCATTACCCATGCCAGCGGTTTGCGCATCCCGGCTTGCCACGGTCCCGGCCATAATGCATAGACCGCGCTGCCGACAACGGCGACAGCGCCGAAATTGTGAACTACCTGGATGACCGTATAGGCCAGGTTTTGCAGATCCACGAGGGTTAGTTGACTGTCACCTTGACGCACTGTTCCACGCCGATGGGCGTATGGCCCTTATCCACGACCTTGATGCAGATGTCGTGCTTGCCGGGCGCAAGGGTTTCCAGTGCGTAGCTGCCCTTAAGCTGGCGCAGGATGGCTGCTTGCTTGTTATCCACGTAAAGGTGGACATGGTCGCCTTTGGGACCGGGCATGACTTCATAGACAACCATGTTCTGGGCCATGGCATCGAGCTTGGCGCCGTCCGCTGGGGAAGTGATCTTGATGGATGCATCCTCTGCAAGGCTTATCTGTGAGTAGGCGAGCAGCGCGGCGACGAGGATTGGATAAACAGATGAAGTACGCATTGCGACCTCCTTTTTGATAGGCCGAATGCCGGAGAAAACCATATCACTCCGGTCGGTTCTGAGGGTAGGAAGTATAAAGGCCCATTTTTCTGAAAACCACCGTCCATTGCTTGGGTTCAGATCCCCGTGATCATGCTCATCGCGGACTACACGCACTCGGGTTTCAGTAACAATGCGGTAATGATACTGAAATCTGCAAACCGACAGGTGTTTTCGTGAGCGGGATTGTACCCGTCTGACGGTGAACGCGAGAGCACCTCTGCCGATGCAGGGTGGCATACAGACTGTCGCAAACTATGTGTCCGACTGTCGCAATTCATTTGTCGCGTTACAACGGGAAGAAGGCGTTCCGCTGCGAAGCCCAGACGCAGTTCGGTCCCTTGCTGGATCCCCGTTATTATAGAATTGGCGTCCCCAAGGATATTGGTTAATTTCCGATTTAAAGGATTGTTCAATAAAAAAGGGGCCACCATGGCCCCTTTCTTAGATTGAATAAATTTAATCGCCATTTGGCTCAACGACGGTGCCAATGTTGGTTCCTGACGGTTCTGTTGCCTGATCGGGGTTGGACCCGTCAAATTCGCTGGCGGCTGTATTGGAATTTATTTCGCTGACAGCCGCATCGCCGAGAGCATTCGTGGTTCCGGCGGCGTTGGTTGCGTCGCCGGAATTATAATGCTGACCTGCATCCGGGTCGCCATTCTGTACTTCCCCCATAGGAACACCCACTGGATCCTCCTCGGCATAGGCGGCGGAGCCCAGAAGACCTGTCATGAGAGCGGCCATAATAACAAGATAACGAGGTTTCATGATGTTTCCTTAGCTATAAGAAAAGTAGATCCACAATTGTTATCGGCAGAATATCCTAAGACTGTAGGGCGGCTATTGCTACAACATGTTGGACTCGCGCAATAAGATCATGCACCCGGAGAGCGAATGGATTCGCTGTGCTGTGGAACCCATTGTGGACGAGGCCATCTTCGATACTCGAATGAATAGGCGAGGCACTGCAACAGCACCCAATCTTCAGCACTGTAAGCCAGTGGCGGAAGATTGGGTGGATAGCACACGCAACCACAATAAAGGTTGATGGCTTCAGTCATGCTTGCGGACATAGTACCGCAGGGTGCCACCGTCCTCATTGTGGTCGATCATCTTGTTGCCCGTGCGCTGGCACCAAGAAGGAATATCCATTTTCGTGGCCGGATCGGTGGCGATGATCTCAAGCACCTCGCCGGCCTTCATCCCTTTGATCGCCATGTTGGTTTCAACCATCGGCATCGGGCAGCACTTGCCCGAGGTATCAATCGTCTGATCGGATTTGATATGCGTCATGGCCGCCTCCTTCAAAAATACTGGTAGTGCTCGGCCTTCGAGGCCTTCTCGTTCAGAAACCACGAGGCACCGACGATGTCCTCAGCCTCGGGGATGAGATTGTCCTTGTCTACGCCGAAGATCGCCGATGCAAGGCTGCATGCGTACAGATTCACATTGCCGGTGCTCTTCAGGGCCTTGATGATGTCATAAACATCGGGCGGCAACCCGGCCTTGGCCACTTGCTGTCGTACCCAGGCATCTTGGTCAGCGTGCCGTCCGTCCACCTTGAGCGAATGTGCGCCTTCTTCCGTGAGCGCCTTCACCGCCCAGTTCACAAACAGCATGTCCACCTTGGTCCCTTCGGCCGCCTGTAGATAAGCGAACGCGAGGGGTGTAAGGATTTTGTCGTACGCATCATCGCGCACAATGATTGCCATGGATTTCATAATGTCTCCTATTAGAACGAATGTTCGTTCTATTTATTGGTCAAAAAAAGGGACGCCTCAAGCGCTGACCGAACGCCAGGACGCGGACCACACCTCATCGAGATACTTTTGCAACGGTTTTTCCAGAATTCCGTCCAAACGTAACGAAATCATCCTGATTGGCCCTCCGAACAAGCAGGTTGCGGCGACCACCGGATCCATCCTGCTAACCTCGCCCGTTTCCATACCAGTCTTGACCATCGCACGCATCTGGATGAACGGCCGCGACGAACATACCGGCATTTCATTCGGCATGAATTCCTGATGTTGGGCGTGCAGCATGTACGCCATCACCGCCGGCTCTTCTTCCGCGATTTTGAAGAGCAATTCCACCACCGCGCGACAACGGTCGTGGGCAGTTTTGTGCACGCCTTCGATGGAATCAAAAGCTGCACCCATGCGCGTCACGAGCTGTTCGAACAAAGCCTTGGCGATGCCTTCCTTATCCTTGAAGTGATGGTAAATGGAGCCGATGCTCACCTTTGCCTCTCGGGCAATATCGTGCACCGACGTATTAAAATATCCATGATCAGTGAAGAGGAGTAGTGCCGTCCGGAGTACCTGCTCGCTTGTGGAGGGTAGAGTAGAAACGGCTACTTTGGCTGGGTTAGACATGGGATTAGACTAGAACGAATATTCGTTCTAGTCAAGTGTCGTTACGGCTCCACATGCAGGTTATCTCCACAGCGAACGACTTAAATGGGTCCAGACTAATGTGTAAAAACTCCAAATCATCTCGAAACCAGGGGCCCCCGAAAACATTACTTCATGAGAGATCGTTGCTCGTAGCACGGCTGGCGAGGTCGCCTCGTCGAGCACCTTTCAATAAGTTTTGTTTTGACACAGCTTGGTCAGACTCCGATCGTTGGCGGCTGCCGCGCAAGCCTAACCCGGTGGGCAATTACGGCCAAAACCTGCCATTCACTAACCACTGGATACACGCTTGAAGGAGTGTCAGTGTGCCGCGAATCGGAAAAAATCGCACGCTAAGCTCGTGCTTCTTGTATCCTATCCCCCTGGTTAGGATATTAAAACATGACAATGCACACCTCACACCCCGACATTATCAAGCGGCTGAAACGAGCCACAGGTCATCTTAAAAGCATCATTACCATGCTGGAAGAGGAGCGCGGCTGCTTGGACATCGCTCAGCAGCTACAGGCCGTCGAAAGCGCGGTCAGCAACGCCAAAAAATCCTTGGTGCATGACCACATCGACCATTGCCTTGAACACGCCGTGCGCAAGGGCACACAGAACGCGGGCGACACCATCCGCGAGTTCAAAGCAATTACCAAATACCTGTGAGACCGCACGATGACTGAGTTTTCTATGGCCACGAGAATTATTCTCGCAGAATGCATGCATATTATAGAGACGGATCTGCCCAATGATTAACTGTCAGCCTCTTTACACGCAACGCTTATGCGCCTCATAGCTTCTTTAGAAAGGTAAATACAATGTCAGGTTCACATTCCCATGTTGGGACAATATCCAGCAAGCAATTGTGGGTAGCGACGAGTCTTACATTCGCTTTTTGCTTGGGCGAGGCGGCAGTGGGTTATTTCGCCAACAGCTTGGCGTTATTGGCAGATGCAGGTCACAACTTTGCAGATGCGCTGGCTTTGGCGCTCTCCTCCTTCGCCATATGGATGGCAACAAAGCCCGCTGACAGTAAACGGACTTTTGGCTACCACCGCGTTGGTATTCTTGCCGCTTTAGTCAACGCCGCCGGTTTAGTGGTGATGGCTGGGGCCATCTTCTGGGAAGCTTTGCAACGCCTATACACTCCAGAGCCCGTTCAAAGCGGGCCGATGATTTGGGTGGCGCTCTTAGCCATCATCTTGAACTCGGGCATTGCGTGGTGGTTGTCCAGAGCTGCTAAAGAAGACCTGAATATTCGAGGTGCCTACCTGCACATGGTTGGCGATGCCGCCGCCTCTTTCGGTGTCGTCATTGCCGGCATCATCATTGCACTAACGGGCGCTTATATTGCCGACCCTATTGTTTCCATAATATTTGCAGCGTTGGTCTTGTGGAGTTCATGGAGCATACTCACTGAATCTATTCACGTGCTGTTGGAAGCAACGCCCGCAGGCTTGGACTTGGCCAAAGTCGAACAAGCGATTCGTGGAGTGACGGGAGTACTCGATACTCACGATATACACGTCTGGACGGTCTCTTCAGGCTTGATTGCGGGTAGTTGCCACATCGTGGTGGCAGATCAGAGCGTAACTAACAGTCAAAGAATTCATCAGAATGTGGCGCATATGCTGGAGCACGATTTCAAGATTAGCCATAGCACGATTCAAGTTGAGGTCGAGGATTGCGGC
Source organism: Gammaproteobacteria bacterium (assembly GCA_041492115.1). Lineage (GTDB taxonomy): Bacteria > Pseudomonadota > Gammaproteobacteria > JBBQDK01 > JBBQDK01 > JBBQDK01. The sequence goes on along the minus strand of JBGPWJ010000016.1, from coordinate 6,910 downwards.
GGGCATGAGCACACGATACACAGCACGCACGAGCATCAACACGGACATGCCCACTAAACTCAAAGCGGGCTAATTCAAACATTAGGCATTCTCCAGGATAAACGATGGCTGATTGTTGTAACGACAAAGCGTGCGAGATTGAGGCGCTTCGTAATAGCCAAAGCTCAACGCTTAAGATAGTGCTGGGTATCAATGCTGCCATGTTCATAGTAGAACTCACAGCGGGGCTAATCGGTGGATCTGTCTCGCTGGTGGCGGATTCGCTAGATATGCTTGGCGATGCCTTGGTATACGGCTTCAGTATTTACGTTGTTGCGCGCGGCGCAAAAATGAAAGCCAATGCAGCCCTGTTTAAAGGCGGCATCATGGCAGCCTTTGGTCTTTTCGTTCTTGTTCAGGTAGTTTACAAGATCGTTTTCCCGCAGGTTCCGGTATTCGAGGCCATCGGTGCAATTGGCCTGCTGGCGCTTGCCGCGAATAGCTTTTGTTTTGTTTTGCTCTGGCGACATCGAGCCGATGACATAAACATGAGTTCAGTCTGGTTGTGTTCTCGCAACGACATTATTGCGAATGTCTCTGTGTTGATTGCCGCCGTGGGAGTATGGCTTACCCGTTCAGGTTGGCCCGACATTCTGGTTGGCTTGGCACTTGCCGCTCTCTTTCTACGGTCAGCGCTATTCGTATTGCGTGGGGCTATCACGGAACTACGAACGATCAATGCCTGATTTCCATCAACACAGACAGCCATCAGACAGGGGACTAGTTTCTATAACCATCACCCATTTTGCACGATGGACATGATCTCATACGTGAATCTTAGCCCATCCGCCGATATCCGCTTGCCATCAACCTCGCAATACGGATACATGAAATAATTGAGGGGCAGTCCGGATTGCGGCCGATTCAACATAAAATCCCGACCATGGTTGAAGGCAAGCCAGTTCGCTTCACAGCTGCCGAATAGATAAGTCCGGATCTTCTGAACCTCATCCGCTGAGAGTTTTTCTTCTAAGGCTTTGGCCACATCTGCGGGATCGACAGATACCCATCCATATCCCGAGAGATAGACTTCACTCTTGCAGTGCTGGGCTGTGGAGATGTCTCCGGACTTGCCTAACGGCTTCGCCAATTCAGAATCGGCCACCCGAATGCCATAGACCTCCCGCGCAGGGATCCCGACCGCCCGGGCCAATGCGACAAACAGCGAGTTGATATCGACACACTTACCACACAGTTGCCCACCCTCCAGCATCGATTTGACATCACCCAGTCCGCATAAGGCTGTCGAACTGTCGCGGCGGGTGTTCTCAATGGTCCAGCCGTAAATCGCCCGGACCTTTGCGACGGCGTTCGTGGCGCCATTTGTGATCTTGTCCGCATACTGCTTGACGATGCCATCAGTAGGAATGTGCGCAGTCGGGTCCAGAAACACACGCACCGACTCGGGGAGTTCTTCATTGACTCCATCCAAGCCAAGATCGGCGCGACGCGGGCGGATATCGGCGTCGATGCTGAGGGTGATTTCCTTGGCTACGGCGGGTTCCGACCAGTACGCATGCAATGCAGACACCCCGTACACGGTCTCCGTAAAGATCCCGGCCTCCGAATAGGTCCCGTGATAGTGGCTGGAAATGACCTTCTGATAATCCGTGTCGCTGGGCAGGGGCAGCCATAGCGAGGTCGTTTTACCAGGCACCTTGACCGACACGCGATACGATACCTTGACCTTCATCAATACATCCCCTTCATAAGCGAGACTCCATTAAGCCGGTATGTGTCTTGCGTGAAATTGCTGGCGTTACCGGACACACGCTGCGCGACGACCTTTTCTTAGCCTGCATCAATCGCTCTCCAACGTTATAAGGTCTGTTGCAGCCACACACCGAAGGCCGCGAAACAAGCCGCCACCGGCAGTGTGACGATCCACCCGAACAGGATCAGGCGGAGTGCATCCTGCTGATCGGGTTTCGTTCCGGATGCTAAGCGGATACCGATGAGGGCACCGGTACTGACATGGGTGGTGGAAACGGGAAGACCAAACGGTGTGGCCAACAATACCAGCAATGATGTTCCCGCATTTGCAACCAAGCCGCGCGCGGAATCCAGCGGTGTGACGCGGTGTGCCAGCAATCGCAATACCCGCATGCCTCCCCATAGGCTCCCCGCGCCCATGGCCATAGTCACCGCCATCGTGGCCATGACGGCACTGTTCGCACTGTCGATGGCGAACGTTCCCGGTGACAGCGCCAGCACGAGGATAAAGAAGGCGGCAATCTTCGGCACGTCGTTCAGTGCACGCGCGAAGCACGTGGCACCCCCGCTGAACCAGTGCAATGCAGGCCACACGCGCCGCAGGAGCCGATCTCGGCGTGTCATCAATACAGCATCAACACACGCATAAGGGTTCGCGTCCCATGTCTCCCGTGCGCAGCAGCCTGGCTGCCATCCGGGAACACGTGCGGCCACATGGCGTCCTACTAACAGCACACTCCAGCACAGCGCGATGGCAATCAGAGGACTCACCAAAAGCGGTAACAATGCCTTGGATACCACTGCGGAAATCAGTACATCTTGTGGTCCCGTGGCGGCCAGCGTCGCGCCCACCAACCCACCCAGCAACGCGTGAGTGGTGGACACCGGCAAACCGAACCGTGTGGCCAAGCCTACCCACGCACAGGCGCCACCGGCGATGCCGGCGAGCAACGCTGGATTCAGGGTATGACCCGGGGCCAATAATCCTTTGCTGAAGGTCTCGACTATTGCACCGCCCCACACTGCCGCCGCCATCCCACCCGCTATCGTCCAGAGTGTGCCCCAATAGACCGCGCGCTTTCCTGTGCACGCACTGCTGCCAACCAAAGTGGCGACCCCTTTGGAAACATCGTTCGCACCGTTGGCCCAGGCCAACGCGAACAGTAATACAGCAATAATCCAAACGCTCATGGGCATGTTGCTATTGATCACCGGGATGAGTCGTCATTGCTTGGCGGAAAGAATTCGCCATGCACCAATCAGCGCCTGCGCGGCTCGTTCGATATCGTGCACGGTGGTGGGCACGCCGAGAGAAAGGCGCACGGCGCCACGTGCGCGCTCCGAAGACACTCCCATCGCGGCGAGCACGCCGCTGACCGTCGCATCGGCCTCGTGACAGGCTGAACCTACCGACGCCGCCACATCCGTCGCTGCATGTTCCAATAGCGCTTGGCCAGTCACTGACGGGAAGGATAAATTCAGCGTGTTGGGTAGTCGCTCGTCAGGATGTCCGTTCAGGACGATCCCCGGAATCGCCTGCGATAAGCGTTGATGAAGCTGGTCCCGCAGTGCCTTCAGGTGTGCGGTATTATCTGCCAAGTGTTCGGCCGCCATCGCGGCGGCCGTTCCCAAGCCAACCAATCCCGGCACGTTCTCGGTACCCGGCCGTAAGCCCTGTTCGTGATCGGCCCCGACCAGCAGCGGCTTGATCGGCGTACCGGCGCGCACATACAGCGCCCCCACACCTTTGGGTGCATAAAACTTGTGCCCTGCCACCGTGAGCAGGTCCACGCCCAGCACGTCGACGGACACCGGAATCTTGCCCACCGACTGGGCCGCGTCACAGTGCAGCACGATACCGCGCGCTCGGGTCAGCGTGGCGATTTCCCGGATCGGTTGCACCGTGCCGACCTCGTTGTTGGCGTGCATGATGGAGACGAGCACGGTGTCGTCGCGTAGCGCGTGCTCCAGATCCTCAAGGTGCACGCGCCCCTCTGTGTCGACGGGAAGTACCGTCACTTCCCAGCCCGATGCCTGCAACAGGCGCATCGGCTGCATGACGGAGGGATGCTCTATGGCACTGGTTACCACATGGCGGCCGCGTTGGCGCAGGGCGTGTGCCGCGCCACGAATGGCGAGATTGTTGGCTTCCGTAGCGCAACCCGTAAATACAATCTCCGTTGCCTGCGCCCCCAGTAACGTGGCCACCTGCGCTCGTGCACGCTCGACTGCCGCACGCGCCTCCATTCCATACACATGCGTTGAAGATGGATTGCCGAAGTGCGCGTGCAGATACGGTGCGATGGCCTCCGCCACCTGCGGCGCCACCGGTGTGGTGGCGTTGTAGTCAAGGTATACCGGCAGGCTCATCGCAAGGCCTGCCCCAGATCATCGATTAGATCCTCAGCATCCTCAAGACCGACCGAGAGGCGAATCATGGCATCGGTAATGCCACGCCGCGCACGTTCCTCGGCACTCAGTCCATGATGGGTCGTCGTCACCGGTTGCGTCACCAGACTCTCCACGCCACCCAGGCTCGGTGCGATGGCAAACAGTTTCAGACGGTCCACCACAGCGGCGGCGTCAGCACCCGAGCCGGAAATCTCGAGGGTCACCATGCCACCGAAACCGGACATCTGTCGCGCCGCCACAGCATGGCCCGGGAAGTCCGCCAGCCCCGGATAGAAGACTCGCGCCACGCGCGGATGCCCGCGCAGGACGTGTGCAATTGCCGATGCGGTGGCGTTCTGTCGTTCGACCCGTACCACCAGCGTGCGCAGACTACGCGCCAGCAATGCGGCGGTCTCGGGCGAAGGCGCTTGGCCAACATTGGTACGCCACGGCCATACGCTTTCCACCAGCGCTTTGGAACCCATCAGGGCGCCGGCGGTGAGATCACTGTGTCCGCCCAGGTACTTGGTGGCGCTGTGTATCACCAGATCAGCGCCGAGGCTCAAGGGTTGCTGATTGACTGGCGTAGCAAATGTGTTGTCGACCACCACCGATGCGCCGAAGCGATGCGCGCGCGCCGCGATGGCTTGTATGTCGAATACTTCCAACGCGGGATTCGTCGGAGTCTCGAAGAACACCAGACGTGCACCGGCCTCCAATAAAGATTCCAACTGATCGAGTTCATCCGCCAGTAGAAAATGCGTTGGGATACCCAGTTGTGGCAACTGCGAAGACAGCAGACTCAGTGTGCCGCCGTAAGCGTCACCTATGCAGATGATTCCGGCTCGCCCGTGCGCGAAGAATACGGCGGACTCCGCCGCCATGCCGGAGCTGAATACCAGCGCCGCTTCCGCCCCTTCCAGACTCGCCAGCTTTTCCTCCAGGCTAAGAATGCTGGGGTTGAGTCCGTAGCGGGTATACAGGTTGCCACGCCGACGCCCCTCGACGACATCCAACAGATCCGCCGTGGAATCGAAGGCGAAGGTCGTGGTGGAATACAGTGGTGTATGGGGAGAGCCGGAAGCATCCCGAATCTCGCCGGCATGTACGCAGCGCGTTGATAAGCTTTTCGTGCGTGTCATAAGGCTCTCCGTTCTTGTTGTGCCGTGCGTTGTCTGAATCGGTTATTCGTGTTCAATAGGCGATCCTCTCTTACCGCGATACTCAGGTCCAAACCGTAGCCATCCCATTGGTGCGAATACCGCCGATTGCATTTCTTTAAATCACGCTCTTCAAGAGGATGTAGGTCGCGATCAACACCAGAAACACCGCGAAGCCACGTTTGAGCATATCGCCCGAGAGCCGATTGGAAACCATCGCGCCAAGGAAACTGCTGCCGACCGCCACGGCGGTGAAGAGGCCCATTAACAGGTAATTGATCTGCACCAGACCGGTGTACCCGGCGAACCCGGTAAAGGAATTCACCGCGACAATACTGAGCGAGGTGCCGATTGCCTGCTTCATCGTCAACCCAGAGAGCAAGACCAGCGCCGGGACGATCAGAAAGCCACCGCCAACTCCAACGACCCCGGTCAGCATACCCACCGCCAGACCATGCACCGCAATTTTTCCCATCCGCATTTCAGGTCCAGCGACGGCAACGTCACATACGGCAGCAGAGCCAAGCGATCTGTGCACGATCGGTTTGGGCGCGCGGAACATTCTGTAGGCGGCGGCATACATCACCAATGCAAATAATCCCAGTTGCAGCGTCACGGGTGTGATCACGCCAAGACGCGTCCCTGCAAACGTTCCCAGAAAACCAAACAACCCGAACACGGCGGTGATCTTAAGGTTGACGTTACCGCGACGCCAATGGTTGAGCGCCGTAATTGTCGCGGTCACCGCCACGATTCCCAAACTCATGGCGATGGCGGACTTGGGTTCGACATGCAACAAATACAAAAGCGCGGGCACCGTGATAATCGATCCACCGCTCCCCAGGACGCCGAGTAACAGCCCCGTAAACAAACCCGCAATCAACACTGATATCATCATGGCAAGCTCCCGCTCTTCGCTTTTGCCTGTTGAGCGCGGTGTGCGCCCAACCTGGACATTACTGTATTCAATTGAACAATTGAATACAAGAGCTAAACTTGCTTTATTTTTGGCCAGGATCAGATTTAGTCGCTAAACATGAGCCACGATTCTTCCTTACTTTTTGTTTATAATGATATTTATCTGACTTTCCGATACTCACTTAGTAATGAATACAGTGGTGCGGCATCTATTTCCCAGGCGGGATTTTGACTGAGGCAGCCGTCTATAGGGGTTTTTGCAGGTAACCCGGCAGGAATCCGCCCCACGGCAGCCATGAAGGCAGCAGCTTTCCATGAGACGCGCGCTCGGCGAACCGTCAGGGAGAAAGACGCCGGTACGCCATAGCAACCGTACCGGCGTAAGCGTCCTGCCCATGTTTGCGACGATACAACAGGCTGCGCTATTGAGCAGATCAAGGATCACCCCGCGTTTAGCCGCGCGACGTGTGGTACCACGCTTCATAAGTGCTCGGTTCGTCTCGATTGGGCACCCTCACTCCGTTAGGGTTAGACGTTGGCTCGTGAGCCGAGGCTCGTCATCCCTGTGGATATCGATCCAGACCATCGCCCGAGTAACTCGCCGGCCCGGTAGACCTGCAACTCGCCAGGCGCAAATGCTTCCCAGGGTTCGTAGTCCGTTAGCGGCATGGACGCGAACACAACCGATT
>JBGPWJ010000181.1:0-5550 GCA_041492115.1 Gammaproteobacteria bacterium | reverse complement strand
TTGACGAACCTCGCGGAGCGCGCCGAGCGCCTCAAGCTCAGCCCGCCGCAACTCAGCACCGAACCGGGCCTGCACATCGAGGCCGGACGTCATCCCGTGGTGGAACGCGTATTGGACACGCCGTTCACGCCCAATGACCTGGATCTCGACGCTACCCGCCGCATGCTGATCATCACCGGCCCCAACATGGGCGGCAAATCGACGTACATGCGCCAGATCGCATTGATCGTGCTGCTGGCCCACATCGGCAGTTACGTGCCGGCCGAGCGCGCCGTGATCGGACCGATCGATCGCATCTTCACCCGCATCGGCGCCGCCGACGATCTGGCCGGGGGCCGCTCCACGTTCATGGTGGAGATGACCGAGACCGCCAACATCCTGCACAACGCCACGGCAGAGAGTCTGGTGCTGATGGACGAGATCGGCCGCGGTACCAGCACCTACGACGGTCTGTCACTGGCCTGGGCCTGTGCCGCGCAACTCGCGGAACAGATCCGTGCTTATACCTTGTTCGCCACTCACTACTTCGAGCTTACTGTTCTGCCCGAGCAGTATCCGGGCATGGCCAATGTGCACCTCGACGCCGTGGAACATGGCGACCGCATCGTGTTCCTGCACGCTGTGAAGGACGGTCCCGCCGATCGCAGTTACGGCCTGCATGTCGCCGCGCTCGCCGGCGTGCCGCAAGCCGTCATCACCGCGGCCCGACATCGCTTGCAGGAATTGGAAAGTCACACACCGGCGCCACTGGCGCCGCCACCGCAACTCAAGCTGTTTGATGCACAACCCCTACATCCCGCCCTGACAGCCCTCGATGAACTGCGGCCAGATGAATTGTCCCCGCGCCAAGCCCTTGAAGTCCTCTACCGCCTAAAAACTCTGCTCACCTGACAAATAAGCACACGTCCCAATCTCTCCGGCATTCCAGCACTTACAAGCCTTCGAAATACAGTAATGGCTACTTTCCCATCTGTAACACGGCCACATGCAGCGCCGAGAGTATCGCCAGAATCCGATCCTTCAGGACCATCAGTGTTGGGCAAAGTGCGCGGGAGGCTTCAATTTCGCCAGTCGCATGCAGACGGACGATCTCCTGCCCCACCTGATGCACCTGAATATGAATTGGCTCGATCGCCGAAAACTCAACCAAGTGTCCATAGCGCGCTTGACCATAGCTGTAATACCACTGCCCGAAACGGCACATGTGATGGTCTTTCAATTCGTCCGGCGATAAGCGTAGTGGTGCGTCTTCCACAGACATGATCACGTGCTTTATCCATTCGAGATGATCATACTGCGCCACGAGCAATGGTAGGTCGCTCAGTTCCCACTGCGTGCCGGCCCATAAATTCCATAGCGTGTGAGGCTTGAATGCTGCCGCCCAATCAACCACCTGCGCGGCGGGCATAGGCCGGGCAATACCATAACCTTGAGCGACATCGCAGCCCAATCGCATCAGTAGCGCACCGTGCTCGGGCGTCTCCACGCCCTCGGCCACCAGCTTGCGGTTGAAGACAGTCGCAAGACCAATCACCGCCTCCACTACTGCCAAGTCTTCATTGTCGTCGAGTATGTCACGCACGAAAGATTTGTCGATTTTCAGCGTGTCGGCGTGTAACCGTTTGAGATAACTCAGCGATGAATAGCCGGTACCAAAATCGTCCAGAGAAAAGCTCACGCCCAGTGACTGGCAGTCTTGAATCAGTCTACTTACCTGATCCACATCCTTCAGCGCCACTGATTCCACAATCTCGATATCCAAATGTTGCGGCGGGACATCGGGGTGGCGCTCAAGAGCTGACTTCAGACGAGCATAAAAGTCCGGCAACTGGAAATGCCGCGCCGCAATGTTCACGCTGATCGGCCAGACATAGCCGGCGGCGGACCACTGGGCAGATTGCCTCAGCGCCTCGTCAATCACCCACTCGCCAATGTCCACGATCAGGTCGGACTGTTCGACTTGCGGGAGAAAATCCATGGGCGGCACCAAACCCTTCTCCGGGTGCACCCAACGCAGCAGGGCTTCCATACCGACCACTTCGCCGCTGCGCATATTCAGCTTGGGTTGGTAGTAGAGGGTCAGCTCATTGTTCTGCAATGCCTCACGCACACGGGAGAGCATCTGGTGGGATTCTTGCGCCTGCCGGTCATGCGCCACGTCGAACCAGTGAATACGGTTGCGCCCGGCTTGCTTGGCCAGATACATCGCCTGGTCAGCATGGCGCAGCAGCGTGTCGGCATCCGCGTCATCCAGTGGATAAACAGCGACGCCGATACTTGCCGAAATATCGATATCATGTCTGCCGATGAAATACGTGGCGGAAATGGAATCGAGAATGCGTTGCAATGCATCTTCCAGTTCCTGCATATGGGTAAAGTCACACAGCAAAAGCACGAACTCATCGCCGCCGAGACGAGCGATGGTATCCACGCTGCGAGCGGCCTGATTCAGTCGCACAGCGACCTGTTTCAGGAGCTGGTCACCTATGTCGTGCCCATGGCTATCATTGACGGGCTTGAACAGGTCCAGATCCAACATGCACACGCCGACAAGATTATTCTGTCGCTTGGCGTTCGCCAGTGCGCGCTGAAACCGGTCCGCCAGCAGAATGCGGTTCGGCAGGCCGGTCAGCGCATCATGTACCGCGAGCCATTCCATCTGTCTCTTTGCATGATGCTTATCTGTGATGTCGTGAAACACCAGCACACAGCCTTGCATCGTGCCCTCATGGCTGACAATCGGCGCCGCCGAGTCTTCGATGTTGTATTCCGTCCCGTCACGCGCAATCAACACCGTGTGGTTGGCGAGATTGATCTGCTTGCCATTCTTGATTACCTCATCCACGGGGCCACCTACGCACTCCCGGGAAGATTCATTGACGATATGAAAAATCTCGGCTGCGGGGCGGCCAATGGCCTCTTCAGCAGACCAGCCGGTCAGTGCCACCGCCACGGAATTCAGAAAATTCACACGCCCTGTTGCGTCGGTGGTGATGACCGCGTCGCCAATGGAGGCCAGTGTGACTTGGGCCAGCATTTTTTCTTCGTCGAGTTCACTGAAGAGTCGCGCATTGTCGATAGCGATGCTGGCTTGGTTGGCGAATAGAGTCAGTACCGTCAGGTCGCGCGGATTGAAGGCTCCACCTCCGCGCTTGCCCAACGCCGACAGGCCGCCAATGATGTTGCCACGGCAGATCAGAGGCACCAGCAGGCTGGACGCCATCCCGGGCTGCCAGCGCGCGTCGGCTCTGAGCTCGTAACGCCCCCCCTGACCGAACAACAGAGGGCGTTGGTTCTGCATTACCCAGCCACAGGCGCCTTCATGGATCGGAAAGGTCTGGTTGAGCATCAGCGCGGCGTATTCGCCATTTGCGGCGCGATAGGTGAAGGTCTGCTGACCCGAATCGATTATCGGCACGACCAAGGTCTCGGCCTGGATGACGTAGCAGGCCGTTTCGGCGACCAGCGTCAAGACGCTGGCCAGATTCAATTCCGAGACCAAGCGCTCACCGAGACTCACCAGGAGGCTTAACTCCTCGTGGCTCAAATCGAGGAAATTGATTTTTTCGCTCTGCGCGTTCATCAGTGGGAGTTGTCGCCGGTCATATGCAGAGTGGGTCGCGTCGGCACTCAGAACGTACCGTTATAATCCGCCGCCGCCACCTCGAGGTAATATGCGCTGACCCCCTCGACACCGGCATCGACAATCAAGTCTTCCGGCACAGAAATCACCATGGTATCGACGCAGGCTTGGCAGAGTGTGAAGCGGACACCCAGATCGCGAGCGGAGCGGATCAGGTCCTCAAGTTGTGCCATGCCCTTGCGGCGCATGATGCGGCGCAGGATCATCGGACCAACACCGCCATAGTTGAGTTGAGAGAGCGGCAGATTGAAGCTGCCTTCGTGGTTGAGGCCGCGCACCATGCACTGTAAGGAAACGTCGGTTTCCGGCCGACGGCCCGGCCCGTCACGGAACTTGCCAAACCATTTTCCCAAGGAGAGAAACGAACGCGGCTTACGCAGGCAGTTGGTGCCATAGAACACGAACCACATGCTCATATCCATGCCCATCGCCTGAAAGCCGACGGCGATCTGAAATGCAGCCAACGCCTTGTCCAGTTCACCGCTGACCAGCATGATAGTGCCCTTCTTTCGGGCGCTGGCGGGGACGTCGGTCTGAGCAGATGTAATCTGTCCGCTCTCCATGATCAGCCCCCGACCTTGATGAGAAAGGAAAGGCTGTGGTTAGCGCCGGTTGTCACAACGCTCACGGTGTGACCGTTGTTCTGGCAGAAGTTGTGGACGGCTGACTCGAAGATGGGATCGTTACCGATAATCTCCAGCGTCTGTCCTGGCCTGAGACTCTTGATGGAGCTGGCCAACTGAATCAGGGGAACGGGACAACACATGCCGCAAACATCCACGTGCAAATCAACATCAATAGACATCGTAAACCCTCACCCGGCCAATACTGCCTTACCCGGTCCTTCAAGAATTGTCCATCAATGTTCTAGCTAACAATATGAATTGATAACTTATTCAATATGTGAAAGTCTGGATATCATTGCAACACGACAATCATGATCATTGTATCGACACTAGCTGTAACTTATTGAGTGTGGCGATTGACGGCACCATCAATACCGGGCCGGAAGACGGGATGTTCTGGTTTTTCCGTTCAGGGCATGCGCAATTGAGCCCCTGGTCTATCACTGACTGGCGACCATATTCGGCAGCGTCGGGGCGCGCCCAGTGGTCTTTCCGCTTTATATCAACGACTAAATATTGTGTAGGTTGTTCCAAAAGGTGACCGCGCCAATGCTCCATGCGATCGCGACCCGTCACAGTCAAAATACTGCCGCCACCTATCCGTGCAGCTTCGACAACTCGATAACTGACTGCGGCGATCAATTCAGGCATTGTTCGCAGCGCTGCTCGTAACCAGTTGATAGTCCTTTTAAAGAAATCCCCTTTCGCGCCGCTAGCCTCCGCGACCGGTGACAGTTCTCGGGGACATGCGACGTCCGGGTCAGTGGCATAAACACTGCAACACGCATGTGCAGACCAGTGCAGGACCGCCCCGGTCCTGCCCGACACAACCACCAGTGAAGCGTGATGCGCGACAGAGAAGGAGGATCGACATGGCAATGAGCACCCGCAAAAAATCGTATTGGCTAGGCGTCGTTACCGGTGTAACGATCGCCGTTACGATCTTCAACGCTGGCGCACTCAGCCAGATGAATACGGTTTCAGCGGGAAATATCAGCCTGACCGCCGGCCTTATTATTTTGTCGGTAATACTCGGTCTGTGGTTGAAGCGTCGCGTCAGCAACCATAAAAAACGCTACCAGGGCGCTGTGGCGAATTTGGATGAGACCGCTCAGAAAATCGCTAACGGTGATTATGCCGCGCGCGTCAAGATCGACTGTACCTCTTTTGAAATCGTCGAACTCGGAGTCTCCATCAACGAGATGGCGAAGGCCATGCAGAATCACATCGATCACGAACGCGATGTCACGGAGATCATTAAGGGCAAGGTCGAGTTGATAC
>JBGPWJ010000314.1:0-2180 GCA_041492115.1 Gammaproteobacteria bacterium | reverse complement strand
TTGATCTTGAGTACGATGCCGGTCGGGTTGCCGCCGTAGACGATGTCGGGCGCATGTTCGCCGGCGTTGGGATCGCCCATGCCGCTGGAATGGATGGCGGGCGTCAGTGCCACCATCACTTCGCCGTCGGCAATCGTGATCTCACCGCCGATGTTCATCAGCGTATCCATGCCCATCTGTTCCTTGGGGTAGCCGAGTAGCTTGGCCATATTGGTGCCGAGTTCTAGATTGCTCACCAGACGCGCGCCGGTTTTTTTGGCGATGGCCACCGCGTCGCCGATGTGGTCGAAGTGCGCATGGGTGATGAGGATGTAATCGACCTTGGTGATGCCAGTGAGCGGGTCGTGTTTGTCCTTGGCCGCCGGGTTCTGCGGGTTGTTCAGCCAGGGGTCGATCATCAGCACTTTGCCTGCGGGTGTGGTGATCTGGAAGGCGGCGTGGCCGAACCAGGTGATCACGGTGGGCGCGGCCTGCGCGGCGCTGGACAGACCCAGGGCCAGCAGTGCCATAAACAGGCCGCGAATCAGTGTCGTCATGAGAGGAGTTCCTTGTTATGAAATAACACGGGTGCCGGCGGAGGCTGCGTCCTGCCGAATGCAGAATATCGCCCCGGTGAGGGCAGCCCGTCAAGACCGGGCTGTGCAGGGCCATTGAAGCATCGTCAGGCATACAGCGGGCGCGCATTCGTTGTATCATTTGCTCCCGGTATACCCTATCGGTGTCCCCAGACACATCCATGCAATCCAGCACTGTTATGAAATACACGCCGATAATCGTCATTCTCTCCCTGTGCGCGCTGCTCTTGACCGCCTGTGCCAGCAAAGCCGTCTACACCAAGGAAAGCTTCGCCACCGACAGCCCGTTTAAGATGAAGGTCGAAGGTCAGGTCGCGACTGCCTGTGAAAGCGCGCGCCGTGCCCTGCTCGGACAGGGCTATGTGATCGACAGCACCAGCAGCGAAAAGGTGAAAGGCCGCAAGGCCTACAAGAACGAGGACAATCGCAGCACCTTCATCGAAATGAACGTGGTCTGTGTTCCCGACAGCAGTGGCAGCACTCTGTACACCAATGGCGTGCTCACCACCTATGATTTGAAGAAGAGCGGCACCTCCGCCAGTGTCGGCGTCAAGGCCGTGGGCTCGATCTCGCTGCCCTTCGGTCAGAGCGCCGATTCCCTGGTGAAGATCTCGGAAGAAACCATCGACGACAAGAATTTTTACAGTCGGTTCTTCGCGGCGGTGGACCACATCCTGGCGGAGATGCAGCCGAGTATGGTGCCCGCGGAGACATTCCCTGCGCAGGCGGTGTCGGTACCTACAGCTACACCTGCACCTGCACCTGCACCTGTACTAGAACCTACACCTGTAGCTGCGCCAACAGCTACGCCAACACCTGCGCCTGCACTAGCGCCGGCTCCTTCACCTGCATCTACGCCTGCTACGGAGACACAGCATTAAGTGTGCAGCCATGTCGTGGTGTCATGGTCTGAGTGTAAGATCAAGCTGGAAAGGATGTCCTAGGAACTTACCAAGCGAGCTTTGCAGCGTGCGCTCGAGGCGATGACATGAACAGCACAATCATGCGACGTTGGTTCTGTGCGTTGATCCTCTACCTGAACGCCGGACAGGCCGACGCAACCGGTGACACAGTGCACGTGGCGGTCGCCGCGAACTTCACCACAACACTCCAGAAACTCGCCCCCGACTTCGAGCGCCGCAGCGGCCACAGTCTGCTGCAGAGTTCCGGCTCCACCGGCAAACTCGCGGCGCAGATCCGTAACGGCGCGCCCTTCGATGTCTTCCTGTCCGCCGATGACGCGCAGCCGCGCCAACTCGCCGCCGCCGGTCTGGCCTTGGCCGAGACGCAATTCACGTATGCGATCGGTCGCCTGGTGTTGTGGAGCTCACAGTCAGGCCTGGTCGATGCCAAGGGCGAAATCCTGCGCACCGGCGACTTCGCAAAACTCGCCATTGCCAATCCCAAGACCGCGCCCTACGGCGCCGCTGCGGAACAGGTGCTGCGCAAGCTCGACGTCTGGCCGCGCCTCGAAGCGCGTCTGGTGTACGGTGAGAATATCGCGCAGACCTTTGAGTTCGTGAGCAGCGGAAACGCGGATCTGGGATTTATCGCGCTGGCACAGCTCAGCAGTCTCAAGGCCACGGCGCAGGGTTCGCGCTGGCG
>JBGPWJ010000230.1:0-4399 GCA_041492115.1 Gammaproteobacteria bacterium | reverse complement strand
TGGAAAGCGCCGACGTGGTACTGATGAAGAGCGATCCGTTCGACGTGGTGGGCGCGATCGTGTTGTCGCGCGCCACACTGCGCAAAATGCATCAGAATCTGTGGTGGGCGGTGGCCTATAACGTGGTCGCCTTCCCGCTCGCCGCCGGCGTGTTCTATCCCTTCGTCATCAGCCCCGAGGTCGCGGCCCTCGCCATGTCCGGCAGCTCGGCCCTGGTAGCAGTGAACGCGCTGCTGCTCAAGCGCACGCGACTCGAAGGCATTCATGCGCACGGCTCGGCAGCCGCATACACCGTTGCGGGTGAGGTCGCTCCCGCATGAACGCGCCCGCGCTCACCCGCGATGAATCCGTTACGCGCGTGGTCCTGCCGCTCGCGGCGGTATTCGTGGTGTCGTTGGGCTACGGGGTGGTGCTGCCGGTGTTGCCGTTTGTGCTGGCGCGTGCGCGCGTCCCAGTCGCTTGGCATACCGGCCTGCTGACGGGCGTGTATATGCTGGCGCTGTTTCTGTTCGCGCCGCTGTGGGGATACGTTTCGGACCGCATTGGCCGACGAACGGTGATCCTGTTCGGTCTCGTCGGCTTCAGCGCCGCGATGCTGTGGTTCGCGCAGGCGCGCGGCCTCGCGGTTGTTTACGGCGCCCGGGCATTCGCCGGTGTGTTCGCGGCGGCGGTACTACCGGTGGTGTTGGCCTGGGTGAGCGATGCGGGTACGTCGCACACGCGGGCGCGGGCGTTCGCGTGGCTGAGCGCGACCAGCGCGCTCGGTTTCTTGTTCGGTCCGGCGCTGAGCGGCTGGCTGGCATCCGTCGCGGTTGTCGCGCCGGACAACGCCTTGGCGCTACCGTTCTACGCGGCCGCGGCGCTGGCGGGTGTGGTGTGGCTCGCGGCCTATCGGTTCCTTCCGGAGAGCGCACCGCTGAGCATCCGCGGCAGCGAATCAGAGCGAAGTACGTCGTCCTTGCCGTGGCTGCTGATGCTGTCGCTGCTGGTGATGCTGGGCTTGGGAAGTTTCGAGGTGAGTTTGGCATTGCAGGGCCAGCAGGTGCTGAACCTGCAACCGCGCGCGATCGGTTGGATGTTCGCCGAGTGCAGTCTGGTCATGATCCTGGTGCAGATCTTCGTGCTGGCGCCGCTGACGCGGCGCGTCGGGAGCGGCCTGCTCGCGCCGGCCTTCCTCGCGATGGCCGTTGGCGTCGCGTTGTTGCCGTACGCCGCGAGTTATCCGGTCATGCTGCTCGGCGTGGGGTTGGTCGCCGCGACTTCCGGCCTGCTGATCCCGGCGCTCGCCTATCGGGTATCGCTCGCCGCCGGCGCCGCGCAGGGCGCGGCCCTCGGCAAACAAACCGCTGCCGCGAGTCTCGGCCAGGCTGTGGGATCCGCCGCCGCCGGCTGGCTGTTCGCCGTGCTCATCGAAGCGCCGTCCTGGGTGACCGCCGGCCTGCTCGGGTTCGGCGCGGTAGCCGCTCTCCGTGTCTCGATCACTTTGAAGGAGGTGACTTATGAGTAATAGCGAACTCTCTGTCGCGCTGTTCATTCTGCGTCTCGGTTTGGGCGTGTTTCTCTTACTGTTCGGCATCGACAAGATCATCGTACCCGAGACTACCGTGGACGTGTTCGCGCACTTCTACGGACTGGTCATCTCTCATGGCATGGCCTACAGCGCCGGGGCGCTGGAGATATTGCTTAGCCTCGCGTTCCTCGCCGGTTTGTGGAAGACGTTGACTTACGGCTTGGCGCTGTTGCTGCACGCCGTTTCCACACTGGCGACCTACCAGGAACTGCTTGCGCCGTTCGGCGCGAATCATCTGTTTCTCGCAGCGCTTCCGGTGCTCGCGGCTTTCATCGCGCTGTTCCTGCTGCGCCGCCACGACAGGCTGTGGAGTTGCGGGTAATGCCAGCTCACGTGCTCCCGTGTCTATATGGGTTGATGCCCTCCAGATGAAAGGTGGGCAGATCATGGCAGGAGTAGAGTGCCAGTTCCATGTGTGGACGGCGAATGCCGTCAAGTATGTATCGTTCCATTCCAACAGGAGGGTGTCATCATGAACAAGTGGATTATTGCGTTATTCGGGATATTGCTTTCCATGTGTGTAGTTGCGGCGGAGCCGATAAAGCAGCTGCCCATGCCGCCAGAATTCAGCCCAGATGCAAGTAGTGAAAAGATCCTGGCGGCATATCCCTTGGGTGTTATCACAAAAATGGCCGCCTTTGCGCACCATGGGCAAGCGAATCGGACGGTAACGCTCGTCAATGGCATGGAAGGCTGGGTGTATGAGGTTCACCATGTGGGTGATTTGAAAGCGTATGTAAAACCCGGTGGGGCTGAAGTGCATATCAACGAAATCGCCAATCATCCCGCCATGGCAACCTATACTCTGGTGTTCGATCACGGTGGCACTGTCGTTGATGTGATCTATGCCGCAGCTGAGCATGGCGCGATGAAAAGCGCAGTGTTAGAGCAGCGTCAACGGCATGGGGATAAGGCGCGTGCCGACGGGGTTCCCGGGGAAAACAAGTGATGAAGTAAGCAACAAGTGCTATTCATGTAACGCCTCCTACTTCAGCAGCTATCGGATGATGCGCCGCTACGCGACCGAAGCGTATAGCCGCTAGTGCATAGGGAGATGGTGATTACGGTGCAGCCATATCGAGTGCGGCACGATTACCGGCCCAAGAGGGTAAGAACATGACAGTCAGTGATCAACAACTGCGCGATCCGGTGTGCAAGATGTGGGTCGGGCGTGACGAGCATGCGCTGGACTATATGGATATGCATTTTGCCTTTTGCTCGATTCAATGCCGCGAGCGTTTTATGGCCAACCCCCATTTGTATATCGGCCAACCGGGCGAGGCGGCGCCGGTACAGCGCGGCGAAGTCTCTATCAAACAGCGCCGGCTGCGATTAACCGCACCGCTTGATGCACGGGCCACCGCGACAGTGACATTGCGCCTGACCGAGATGATGGGTGTGGAACAGGTGGAGATTATCGGCAGGGATATCCGCATTCGCTACGATCTGTTGCAAGCGACCGCGGAACAGATTGAAACCGTGATCGCAGGTGCTGGTGGTGTCCTCAGTCCGAATTGGCTTGAGCGCCTGCGTCGTGGGTTGGTCCATACGGTTGAAGCCAATGAACTGGAAGCGCGTGAAGTGACAACGAAGCCCACCGGAGGTGGTCACTGTCGTTGAGGGTGGATCGCCGGTCGGGTGATTGGGGTAAGACAATTTGCATATGAATGGATTTTTACCACAGCGCATGACTGACTGTTATGACCGATTTTGCGCGGCAACACAGTGCTTGGCCGGCCGGAGGGCATGTAGCCAAAGGCCGTTTTTCGACGAACGCAACAATCCACAGGAGACAACCATGAACTACCGAAACATGACAATGACGATAGTATTGGCGTTGGCACAGGCACTGCCGGCCGCGTATGCGGCCGCCGATCCGGCCTCGCCGACAGCGAGGCACACAGGAACACCAACCCTGATGATGCACGGCACTGTGCTCGCCGCCGGTGACATGATGGGCGGTGGCATGTCGGGCGGATCGGGTGGCGGCATGATGGGGGGCGACAGCGGCGGAATGAAGAATGGATCCGGCGGTGGAACGATGGGCGGTTCCAACGGCGGCATGTCCGGTGGATCAGAGGGTGGTATGTCGAGTGGCGCATCGGGTCACGGCAACCAGTCAATCAAGCTCAAGGATGGATCGATGCTGTCTACCGACGCCGCCGGCGACATGATGATGACTGACGCACATGGCAGGCACATGGATATGAAGGACGGCGAGACCATGGAAACCGAGGACGGCCGGACCCTCATGATGAGGAACAACGCCCTTTGGCAGCGGATGCCGCGTGGCACGCTCAATCCGAAACTCCAGTAAGCGCCGCTGCGGCCTGGATCGGCGGGGCATGTCAGCAAAGCGTCTGGCAAGGATACGCATTCCCTGCTCGTCAGCAATGGATGTTCGATGCGACCGGGCAGCCTGTATGGCTGAGCGGGTTCCCTCGGTGCGCCACCAGCCAGCCGCGATTACACCTGTCGCCTAACTGTTCTGTGGCCGCTATTAGCATGTCTCTCTTGCCACTGTCTGGGTTGTTGCGGCCATTCGCAATGGCCTTGTTGGCGTTGCTTGCACACATAAGCACCACACTGATTATTGCCTATACTTGCATTGTCCAATCAGCCCTGGCGGAAGCCAGGGAGGCCGACGTCCGTATCTGGTAATAAGTGTATATCGTCAGTCATGTTCATCTCATGAAGACCGCCGAAACATCACCCCATCTGTTGCTGAAAACAGCGTCACCGCGTCTGCAGCAAATGTCCGATGCGACGCTGCATCTGCTCGCTGCCCACAAAACAGAGCAGGATCTGCTGCAGGAGGGTATTGATTCC
>JBGPWJ010000118.1:0-7879 GCA_041492115.1 Gammaproteobacteria bacterium | reverse complement strand
GATTGGCCGCAGCACGCGCGGAACGTGCATCGGGTGGTTCTCCGACGTGATAGGCATGTGTGCCCGCTGAATCGACGCTGACGCGACCCTCCAAACCGCGCTCCTCGACCAGCTTGTTGAACACGCCCTGCGCGGTCGGCGAACGACAGATATTGCCCATGCAGACAAAAAGAATCTTGATCATGTATATACTCTACCTCTGTAACAGCGGGCTGCAATCAAAATGTAAAGCTCATTACTTCGCTTTTCCACCTACCCTTCTCCCCGCAACAGCCTGCTCACCCGCTCCAGATCCAGCTCCGTATCCACACCGGGTCCCGGTATCTCGCTGGCCTCGGCGACATGAATCCGCGCGCCATGCCAGAGCATACGCAGTTGTTCCAATGACTCGGCCTGCTCCAACGCACACGCCGCCAGATCGCCATAGGTCTTGAGGAAGCCGGCGCGGTAGGCATACAGGCCAAGATGCCGGTAATGCCGCGACTGCGGCGGCAGCGCCAGGCTGTCACGATTGAAGTCATCGCGGTGCCAGGGGATCGGCGCGCGACTGAAATACATCGCATAGCCTTGCGCGTTCATCACCACCTTGACCACGTGCGGATCGAATAGTTCGTGCGCCGCTTTGATGGGCGTACACAGCGTCGCACACACCGCGTCCGGGTGGGCATCCAGGTTGCGCGCCACTTGGCGCAGCAAGGGTGGCGGCATCAGCGGCTCATCGCCTTGCAGATTCACCACCAGGGTATCCGCGCTCCAGTTCAGGGTGTGCGCGACTTCCGCGAGCCGGTCGGTGCCGGAACTGTGCGCCGCGGAGGTCATGCACACGCTGGCACCGAAACCGCGCGCAACCACGGCGATACGTTCGTCATCGGTGGCAACCACAACCTCGTCGGCGCCACTCTGTCGGGCGCGTTCGTAGACGTGTTGCAGCATTGGCTTGCCGCCGATGTCGCGCAGCGGCTTGCCGGGCAGGCGCGTCGAGGCATAACGCGCGGGGATAGCGATTTTGAATTTCATCTGATCAGATGCGATGGTTCAGCTGGCGCGCCGCCATCACACCTCTTCGGCATCGGCCAGGCGCCGTGCTTCCTCTTCAAGCATCACGGGGATGTCATCGCGCACCGGATAGGCTAGCCGGTCCGGTTTGCAGATCAGTTCCTGCGTGTCTTTTTTGTAGGTCAGTGGACCCTTGCAGAGTGGGCACACCAGAATATCAAGCAGCTTCTTGTCCATGAGACTTACCTTTCAGCAGGGTCAGAATACGTTCCCCGAGCCGCGGGTCGGGTTGGGCGGCGACCGGTACATACCAGTCGCCGTCGCGGGCGAAGCGACGGCATTTTACCGCATCCTTCTCGGTCATGAGCACCGGCGCGGCGTCCTCGAATGATACATCTTCCGGCTTGAAGGCGTGGTGATCGGGAAAGGGGTGCTCGATGATGCGCAATCCGGCCTTGCTCAAACTGGCGAAGAATCGTAGCGGATTGGCGATGCCGGCCACGGCGTGCACGGTCTGCCCGGCAAACTGCGCCAGCGGGCATTCGCTGTGCGGATCATTCAGACGGCGCGCCACGCCGCCGACCATCTTCATCGGATATTCCTGCCGCCCCGCCAGTCCGTTGGTCACCACCAGATCGACCTCCTTGATGCGTGTCAGCGGTTCACGCAACGGACCGGCCGGCAGACACAGGCCGTTGCCGAAACGGCGCACGCCATCGATGACGAGGATCTCGATGTCGCGGGCCAGCGCATAGTGCTGCAAGCCGTCGTCGGCAATGATGACCGTGCAGGCATGATGCTCGATGAGTGCCTGCGCCGCCGCCGCGCGGTCCGGCCCGACCGCCATCGGACATTGGCTGTGACGCGCCAGCAGTACCGCTTCATCGCCGACCACCACCGGATCGCTGTCCGGTCGCACCTGCTGCGGCCAGTGACGCGCCTGACCGCCGTAACCGCGCAGCACGATGCCGGGCGCATAACCGGCTTCCTTGAGAAACCCCGCCAACCAGGCGACCAGCGGCGTCTTGCCGGTGCCGCCGACCGTAATGTTGCCGACCACGATCACCGGCACCGACAGCTTGTGGACCTTCAGCAGACCCGCACGATACGCGCGCCGGCGCAGCCACACCACGGCGCGGAACAAGCCGGTCAGCGGCAGCAACAAGGCCATCAGCGGGTGGCGGCCGTACCAGTAGTGATCTAGCGGTTTCATATAAATTCAGTAGCGAGTAGCAAATGGTTCGTAAACTCGAAACGTGCTACTCGCTACTTGCTACTGTCTCTTCCGGTTCACGGAACTGCAAACTGTGCAACGCGGCGTAATGCCCGCCCAGTGCCAGCAGCTGCGCATGCGTGCCGCTCTCGACGATGCGGCCCTGGTGCATGACCAGAATGCGATCGGCCTTCTCCACGGTCGAGAGGCGATGCGCGATCACCAGCGTAGTGCGGTTGCGCATCAGCACTTCCAGCGCGGCCTGGATGCTGCGTTCCGACTCGGTGTCGAGCGCCGAGGTGGCTTCATCAAGAATCAGAATCGGCGCGTCCTTGAGCAAGGCGCGGGCAATGGCGAGGCGTTGCCGTTGTCCACCCGAGAGCAGCACACCATTCTCACCGACAAGCGTATCCAGACCCTGCGGCAGTTGTCGGATAAACTCCATCGCGTAGGCCGCCTCGGCAGCTTGCTCGATGGCGGCACGCGGTACTTTGTCAAGTCGACCATAGGCAATATTGTTGGCGATGCTGGCGTTGAACAGCGTGACCTGTTGACCGACCAGAGCGATCTGCTCGCGCAGATCCGCGAGGCGATAGTCGCGCATGTCCACGCCATCGAGAAGAATCGCACCTGCGCTGGGATCGTAGAAACGCGGCAGCAGATTCGCCAGTGTCGATTTGCCGCTGCCGGAACGGCCCACCACGGCGACGGTGAGTCCCGCCGCGATATCGAAAGAGACATGATCCAGTGCCGGCCGGTGTGCGGCGGGATAGGTGAAGGAAACATCCTGAAAAGCCATTGCACCCTGCGCGCGGGTGATTCGCCGCGTACCGGTATCGGTCTCCGGAGTGGCGTCGAGCATGGCGAAGATGCTTTGCGCCGCGGCGATGCCGGTCTGCAGGACGGCATTGATGCTGGTCATGCGCTTGAGCGGCGGCATCAGCAGCAGCATCGCCGCCATGAAGGACATGAAGGTGCCGACCGTAATTTTTTCCAGCATGGCCGGCGTGGTGGCGATGTAGATCACGCCGGCCAGCACCGCCGCGGCGATCAACTGCATGAGCGGCGCGCCCGCGGCATTGGTGGCGGCCAGTTTCATGTTCAGATGAGCGTTGCGTGCGTTGACCACGGCGAAATGTTCTTCCTCGAAAGGCTGCGCGCCGAAGCTCTTGATTTCACGCTGTCCGGAGATGACCTCCTCGACCGACTGCGTGACCTCGCCCATGGAGTCCTGGATGTTGTGGCTGATGCGCCGGAAGCGTTTGCTGAGGTGCGTGACGAACAACGCGATGAAAGGCCCCATCACCAGGAATAGCAGCGCCAGCCAGCCATTGAGGTAAATCATCCACGCCAGCAGGCCAAGCACCGTGAAGGTATCCTTGACCACCAGGTTGATGGCGTTGGTGATCGCCTGCGACACCTGTTCGACGTTGTAGGTCAGCTTCGAGATCAACACCCCCGAAGATTGCGAATCGTAGTACGCGGTGGGCAGGTGCAGCAGCTGGTGGAACATCTCGCCGCGCAGTGTGCCAATCACCTGTCGGCCGATCCAGCGCAGTCCATAGCTGGAAAGAAAATCGGCGATGCCGCGCACCAGGAACAGCGCGATCATCAACGGCGGAATCAGCTTGATGATGAACGGGTCCTTCTTGACGAAGCTGCCGTCCAGCAACGGCTTCATCATTGCCGCGAAACCGGTCTCGGTGGCTGAATAACACAGCATGGCGATAGTCGACAGCGCGAACACCTTCCAGTATGGCAAGGCATAACGGAACAGGCGCTGGTAGACGGACAGTGCCAGGGACGGGTTATAGGGTGCGGACATCCTCAGTGCCCGTGATCCGCCTGCAGGGTGGCGATGGACAGGCGCGTGATACCGGCCTGGCCGGCGGCGTCCATGGCGGTCACGACCGATTGATGCGTAGCCATCGCGGCGGCGCGAATTTCGAGGTGCGGATCTTTGCGTCCGGCGACGACGATCTTCAATGCTTTGATCAGCGTCTCAGTGCGCGGATTCACCACTTCCTGACCGTTGATGAAATAGCGCCCGTCGGCGCTGACGATCAGCGCCAGCGGTTCTTCCGTCTGGGTCTGCTGACCGGTTTCGACCTTGGGCAGATCGACGCGCAAGGATGTCTGGCGCTCGAAGGTGGTGGCGAGCATGAAGAAGATCAGCAGCATCAACAGCACGTCGATGAACGGGATCAGAATGATTTCCGGTTCTTCGTTCCGGAAGCGCCGCAGGTTCATGCGCCGCCCTCCACCGTGAGGTCTTCGCGCTTGCCGTGCAGAATATCGACCAGCTTGAGGGCTTCCTGCTCCATGCGGATGGTCAGTTCGTTGACACGGCCCTGGAAGTAGCGATAGAAGATCAGGCTCGGAATGGCCACCGCCAAACCGGCTGCCGTGGCCAACATGATTTCGGATATGCCGCCGGCCAGCGCCTGCGGGTTACTGGCGCCGTAAGTGGTCATGGCGTGGAACACGCGCATCAGACCAGTCACTGAACCCAGCAGACCCAGCAGCGGACTGACCGAGGCGATGGTGCCCAGCGTATTGAGATAGCGCTCCAGCTCATACACCACGTGCCGGCCGGTCTCTTCGATACTCTCCTTCATGATCTCGCGACTGTGATGCATATTGAGCAAGCCCGCCGCCAGCAGCCGACCGAGCGGCGAACCGGTCTGCAAGGTGCTGATGCGCACCGCGTCCAGTTGCCGGTTGCGCGCCAGATGCCAGACCTGCGCGACCAGATGCTTAGGGATAACCCGATTGACTTGCAAAGACCAGAGCCGCTCGCCGATGATGGCCAGGGCAATAACAGAACATGCGATGATGGGCAGCATCACCCAGCCACCCGCCTTGATCATTTCGAACACGTCAGTGATCCTTGTTTGCCGGCTTGTCAGGAAGCGCGTCTAAGCCGTAGATGATACTCGATTTACGGGTCTGGCAAAAAGCTATTGTTGGGGGTTGGAGGGCTGTGAGCCGGGCCTGAGGATGTGTTCGGGGGTGGCAAAATCAGGTAACACTGTCGCAGCCAAGAGAGCTAAGTCCCCAGCCACGAAAATAATATCCTTTCCCACTGGACGATGGACACTAGCGCATGGATGCAGATTGCACTGCACATATCAATCCAACGGCGTTGGGATCACTGCCGGCGGGCGCCAGTTCCAATAACGTCGTGCCGAGCGCCGGTAACTTGCTGGACTGCTCACTCCCGCCTCAGGATCGATATGAAACTCAATCGCTCCTTCGACATCACTATCCAAGCGCCGTGCACCAACTTCGGCGTAGCGCGCAACGACGTCAGGTCTGGGGAAGCCGTAGCGATTGCGATAGCCGACGGGGAATAACACGTACTGCGGCGCCACGCCGACAATGAAATCGTGTGTCGACGAGGTGCGACTGCCATGATGCGGGGCCACCAAAATTGCCGTGTGCAGCGCGTTACTTTGCGCGGCCAGCAACTGTCGCTCCGCGTCGGCCTCGATATCGCCGGGCAGCAACACACTGCCGCCCTGCCCTCGCACGAGCAACACACAGCAACCGTTATTGCCGTGCCTCTCTGGCGCCTCGTTAGGATGCAGAATGCGGAATTCCACACCGTCCCAGTTCCAGTGTTGGCCGGCGCGGCAGTGTCCCGCAAGCGTATTGAAGCGTTGCGGTACGCTGCTGAGCAGCTCCGCAACGGGCATGCCGGCAAGAATAGATGCCGCGCCACCGCTGTGATCGTTGTCGCCGTGGCTGACCAGCAGCATGTCGAGAAAATCGACGCCCTGGTTACGCAGATACGGCAGGACCACAGCGGCGCCAGTGTCGAAGCTGTCGCTGAAGCGCGGCCCCGTGTCGAATACCAGCGTGTGATGCTGTGTGCGCACGACCGCGGCCAAGCCCTGACCGACGTCGAGCAATGTGAACCAGACAGCGCCCGGCGCCGGCGTCGCCGGACGGATCAGCAGCATCGGTAACAACAGCACCACGCCGACAGCGCGTGCCGGCAGACCGCGTGGCGCAAGCAGCAGCACCACACCTACAACCGCCACACCTGCGATCCACGTCGCCGGCAGCGCCCAGGACCCGTAAGCACCGGGCAGATTCGCGCACACTACGAGCAGCGGCCAGAGTCCACTCAGCAAGGCACTGGCCACGTGCAGCACCAAAGTCCCAAGCCACTCCGAGACCGGCAGCAACACGGTGCCGAGCAGCGTGACCGGTGTCACCACCAGACTCATCCAGGGTTCGGCGACCAGATTGGCGAGCGGCGCGATCAGCGAGGCGCGCTGGAACAACACCAGTGTCATCGGCAACAGACCCAGCGCCACCAACCATTGCGCGCGCCCCCATTGCCGCCACCAGACACTCGCCGTCAATCGTCCACTCATGCCATACAGCAGTACGGCAACAGCACCATACGACAACCAGAAACCGGCGGTCAGTGGCGCAGTGGGATCCATCAACAGAATGACCAGCAGTGCCAGCGCCAACGTGCGGCTCGGCACCAGTTGCCGGTCGCACAGACGCGCACCCAACGCGATCGCAAGCATCACGAGCGCACGCCGTGTCGGTATGGAAAAACCCGCGAGCAATGCATAGCCGGCGGCGCTCAGCAAAGCGGCGCACACCGCAGCCTTGGGCGCGGCCAGACGCAATGTTGCGTGCGGCAACCACGCCCAGGCACGCCGCACCAGCAAGGCCACCAGCCCGGCGACCAGGGTGATGTTCAAACCGGAGATCGCCACCAGATGACTGGTGCCGGTGCGCGTGAACACCTGCCATTGCAGGGCACTGATGCCATCCTGCGCGCCGATCACCAGTGCGGTGAGTATGCCCAGATAAGGACTGTCCGGCACAGCGCGCGCCAGTTGCGCAGCGACGCGCTGGCGCAGATGATCCAGCGTATAATGCCAACCGGCGCCTGCCAGCCGCTGATTGTCCGGGTCGCTGCGCACTGAACCGGTGGCCTTGATGCCCTGCTGATACATCCAGCCTTCGTAATCGAAACCGCCGGGGTTCATGAGACCGTGCGCCTGCTTGAGCCGCACCCGTAGCCGCCAGCGTTCGCCGACCTGCAGGTCCTGCGCAGACTGATTCCAGTTCAAGCGCACGCGACCAGTCCAGATCTGAGCGCTGTCCTTGTCGCGGAGCTGCGTGATATCGAAGAGCACACGGATGCCGCGCTGCTGCACCTCGGGAATCCCGGCGATGTAACCTTCCACGACACAATCGGTAGCTTCGAGGCGCGCGCCGAAGGGCTGGGAAAGCTCAAGACTGGCGCGCAGCAGTGACCAGAGAAAACCGGCCACGAGCCAGGCCGGCAGATGCAGACCGGCGCGCCAGCGCGCCAGCAGCAAGAGCGGCGCGCCCAACAGACACCAAGCTGGTGACGGTAACTGCGCAAGTTGCTGCAGGGCCAGACAGCCCAGCAGGAAGGCGATCGTCCCTGAACGCATTTCCGCTCCTTGGAAAAACATGGATAATACCCTGCCCTAACGCCGGGTGGCAGGGTTCACATCAGCAACAGGTCATGCCCAAAAAATTCATCAAACGCTACATGCCGGATCATAACAAGATCCGCACACACAAGTCTCTGCGCATCTTCGGTACGCTGCTGCACGATCCGAACCTGTGGCACCTGAACCGGCGTTCCGTGGCCGCGGGCATCGCCAT
>JBGPWJ010000261.1:0-3626 GCA_041492115.1 Gammaproteobacteria bacterium | reverse complement strand
TCAGTTGGAGGTTGCCCCATGGCGAACGTGACGAAAGAGCAGGTCGAGAGCGCGATTGCGCTGTTTATCGAGCCGCATCTGGAAAAGGACCTGGTCTCGACCAAGTCGATCAAGAACATCGCCATCGACGGCGGCAAGGTGGTGGTCGATGTGGAGATGGGTTTCCCGATCAAAGGCTATCAGGCCGAACTGTCTGACAAGGTCAAGACGCAGGTCATGAGCGTGGCCGGCGTCACCGAGGTGAGCGTCAACGTCAGCGTCAAGATCGTCGCTCATTCGGTGCAGAAGGGCGTATCCCCGATCAACAACATCCGCAACATCATCGCCATTGCCTCCGGCAAGGGCGGCGTGGGCAAATCCACCACCGCGGTGAATCTGGCGCTGGCGCTGTCCGTCGAAGGCGCCAAGGTCGGGCTGCTCGACGCCGACATCTACGGCCCGAGTCAGCCGCGCATGCTGGGTGTGCACGGCAAGCCGGAATCCGCCGATGGCAAGTCGCTCGAACCGATGATGAGCTATCACCTGCAGACCATGTCGATCGGTTTCCTGGTTGATGAAGAGACCCCGATGATCTGGCGCGGCCCAATGGTCACACAGGCATTGGAGCAACTGCTCAAGGACACCAACTGGCACGATCTCGATTACCTGATCATCGACCTGCCACCCGGCACGGGTGACATCCAGCTCACACTGGCGCAGAAGGTGCCGGTGTCCGGCGCGATCATCGTCACGACACCGCAGGATATCGCGCTGCTCGACGCCCGCAAGGGTCTCAAGATGTTCCAGAAGGTCGAAGTGCCGGTGCTCGGCGTGATCGAGAACATGAGCACGCACATCTGTTCGCAGTGCGGTCATGAGGAGCACATCTTCGGCGCCGGTGGCGGCACCAAGATGGCCGAGCAGTACGACGTGAATTTCCTCGGCTCACTGCCGCTCGACATCCGCATCCGCGAAGAGACCGACAACGGCAAGCCGACGGTGGTCGCCGAACCGGAAAGCCGCATCGCGCAGACCTACCGCGAGATCGCCCGCCGCGCCGCGGCGAAGCTGTCCTTGCAGGCCAAGAATTACGCGGCGAAGTTCCCGAAGATCGTTATTCAGAGCAATTGATTTGTACTCCCTCTCCCCCGCTTCGGGGGAGAGGGTTGGGGTGAGGGGGAGATGTGGCAGTGAATTGAACCCCCTCACCCTGGCCCTCTCCCGGAGGGAGAGGGGATTTACTCTTTAAAGATTTGTTGAACCTTATGAGCATAAAATCCGACAAATGGATCCGCCGCATGGCCGGCGAGCACGGCATGATCGAACCGTTCGAGGCCGGGCAGGTGCGTGAGAACGGTCACGGCCGCATTGTTTCCTACGGCACATCGAGTTACGGTTACGATGTGCGCTGCGCGGACGAGTTCAAGATCTTCACCAACATCAATTCGGCGATTGTCGATCCCAAGAACTTCGATTCCAACAGCTTCGTCGATCTTAAATCCGACATCTGCATCATCCCGCCCAACTCCTTTGCGCTGGCGCGCACCGTGGAATACTTCCGCATTCCGCGCAATGTGCTGACCATCTGTCTGGGCAAGTCCACCTACGCGCGTTGCGGCATCATCGTCAACGTCACGCCGCTGGAACCGGAGTGGGAAGGGCACGTCACCCTGGAGTTCTCCAACACCACCACGTTGCCGGCCAAGATCTACGCCAACGAAGGCGTGGCGCAGATGCTGTTCTTCGAATCCGACGAAGTCTGCGAGACTTCCTACAAGGACCGTGGTGGCAAATACCAAGGCCAGCGCGGCGTCACATTGCCCAAGACCTGATTACGATGTAGCGCTGCATGCAGCGCATGCGGAATGAGGAAGGTTATTTCTCTATGCTGAAAGTCGAGCATGATGAATTGCAGGCGATTTTGACCCAGCTTGAGCAGGCCAGCCATAATCATGAGCAGTGGTCCAGGGCGCTCAACCGCACACTGGTCTGCCGGCTGATCGCCAATCAGAGTGATCTGCGCCAGGATGCCCACCGCCAGTGCCTGTTCGGTCAATGGTATTACAATCGCGCGCCGCAGAAGCTCCGCGAACATCCCGCCTTCATTGCGGTGGAAGAGGCGCACCGGCACATGCATCAACTGGCGGCGAGACTGTTGGTGGCATCGGCAGACGGCGCGCTCATTGTTTTTCCTGATTACGATGAATTCACCACGGTTATGGACCGCATGCGTTTGCAGCTCCTGACGCTGAAGCGTGAAGTCGAGGATTCACTGCATAATCTTGATCCGCTCACCGGCGCCAACAGCCGTATCGGCATGTTGACGAAATTGCGGGAACTGCAGGAGCTGGCCAAGCGCCGCGTGCAGTATTGCAGCATCGCCATGATGGATCTGGACAACTTCAAGGTAATCAACGACAGCTACGGGCATCAGATCGGCGACCGGGTGCTTACGGCCTCGACACATTACATGCTCGACCATCTGCGGCCCTACGATACCGTATACCGTTATGGCGGCGAGGAGTTTGTCATCACCATGCAGAACCTGGATCTCACTCAAGCGCAGGCACTGGTGGAGCGACTGCGCGAAGGACTTACCGCCAATACTGTGGAAATCGACGGCAGGGAACCGATCCACTGCAAGGCATCCTTCGGCATTACGCTGCTCGATCCGGATACGCCGGTCGAGCACTCGATCGATCGCGCCGACAAGGCGCTGTATGCGGCGAAATCCGCCGGGCGCAACTGCACACGCGTCTGGGATGCGTCGATGTGACAGATCGGTTTGCTGGTGATGTGCATTCTTGCAGCGTGATTCGTTATGACGAGTATCCGAGTGGAGGCAAACGTTGATATGAACGATAAGCAAGAGTGTTCGACAACTGACCAGACCGGCGCACAGATTCGCGCGCTCTATACCGAGTTGGCGCTGCGGCCGGGGCAGGACTTCGGTTGGCGCATGGGCAAAGACAATGCGCGGCAACTCGGCTATCTGCCGGAGTGGCTGACGCGGCTGCCTGATGTGGTGTGGGAGTCGGCGGCTGCCGTCGGCAATCCCTTTCTGCCCGGACCGATTCATGCCGGCGAAACCGTGGTCGATATCGGCTGCGGCGCGGGCGCCGATGCCTGTGTCGTGGCGCTGCTGGTTGGCGCTGCCGGCAAAGTCTACGGCTTTGATGCCACGCCGGCGATGATCGTCAAGGCCAGAGCCAATGCCGCTGCCGCGGGCTTGTTGCAGGTGGAATTCCGTGAGGCGGACATGGCACACCTCAATCTGCCGGACGCGGCGGCCGACGTCGTCATCTCCAACGGCGCCATCAATCTGGCGCCCGACAAGTCCAAGGTGTTCGCCGAACTGTTCCGTATCCTGCGCCCTGGCGGACGCTGCCAATTCGCCGATATGGTCCGGGACTCGGCGCCGGCTGCGCCCGGCACGGGCCAGGAATCCTGGGCGGATTGCGTGTCGGGAACCCTGACCGAGGCGGCAGTACGGAAGCTATTGAGCGCGACGGGATTTGTCGAGGTTGAACTGGTCGGATTTAGCGGCTACAAGACGGCGCCGACCACCGAGGGTGCGGTGTTCCGGGCCCGCAAACCCCAAGGTTCAGGGCATTCCAGCGGCTGAAACAATTGATCACTTTGACCGG
>JBGPWJ010000274.1:0-3170 GCA_041492115.1 Gammaproteobacteria bacterium | reverse complement strand
CTGCTGTCGGTGCTGCTGCACTCGATCAGCAGTGTCTGGGTGAAGCGCATCGGCGCCGGCGTGCCGGCGCTGGCGGTGACCGGTGGTGGGCTGCTGGTCGCGGCGCCGTTGTATCTGCTGATTTGGCTGGCATTGGATGGCCACGCACCCAGTCATCTGACGGCGCGCGCCGGCTTCGCCATTCTCTATTTGAGCCTGATGGGTTCGGTAGTCGGCTTCGTGTTGTTCTACTACCTGCTGAAGCAAGTGACAGCCAGCCGCACGGCGCTGATCACGCTGGTAACGCCGGTGATTGCGTTAGGGCTGGGTCAGACCCTGAACGGCGAGCACATTGCTCCGCGGATCTGGTTCGGCACGGCGCTGATTCTTGCCGGTCTGGTTGCGCATCAATGGGGTGATCGGGTGCTGGAGCGGCGGCGTCCGCCGCGTGCGCCATCCGACAGTCAGGAAGAGAAGGGTGTTGCCGCCGCGGCGCTTGCGCAAGCCGAATAACATCGGCGTGAGCTGTGATACCATCACGCGAGGTCATCAACGATCGCGAACAATGTACCGTCCTGACAAGTATGTCGTGTAAGCCGATGGTGAGACAGTGAGGTCGCCCACCTGGTATCTGTTGCGCACGGTAGAGCGCCTGCTCATCTACGGGCCGTGGCTGCTCGCCGGTCTCGCCCTGCTAGGGTTGGCCTATGAGGAAATCCAGAGCGCGCGCCTGCAATCCGTGTATCTGCCGAAATATGCCGCGCAGCTCAGCTTCCAGTTGGGTGCGGGACCGACAACGCAGGTCCGCTATCCGGTCGCCGGACCCTATGACCAGCGTTTCGGCTATGTGGAGCTGCCGCGCATCATCGCGCGTCTACGCGGCGCCGGTTACCAGTTGACCGAACAGACGCGCATGTCGCCGGCACTCGTCGATTTCATGGGTCTCGGTTTGTTCGCCATTTACGATGAAAAGGATCAGGCCGGACTGCGCTTGCTCGGCAGCCGGCAACAAGAGTTGGTCACGACTCTCATCCCGCGCAAGATCTACGCGCGCTTCGAAGACATCCCGCCGGTCATCGTCGATACCCTGCTGTTCATCGAGAACCGCACGCTGCTGGACGCCGCCGAGCCGCATCAGAACCCGGCCCTGGAATGGGAGCGGCTTGGCAAGGCGGTATATGACAAGGCCATGCAGTTCATCGATCCCGGCCGCAATGCCGCCGGCGGCAGCACGCTGGCGACACAGCTGGAAAAGTTCCGGCATTCGCCGGACGGCATCACCGGCAACGCCACGGAAAAACTCCGTCAGATGGCGAGCGCATCGCTGCGCGCCTATCAGCACGGGCCTGACACGCTGCCGGCGCGCAGGAACATTGTGCGTGATTATCTCAACACCGTGCCGCTGGCCGCGGCGCGTGGTTATGGCGAGATCAACGGTTACGGCGATGGTGTGGAGGCCTGGTTCGGTGCCGACTTCGAGACCTTCAACAGTTTGCTGCATGCTGACGCGATACAGAGCGGCGGCGCGGTCTCCGCACAGGCCGGGCGCGCCTACCGTCAGGCGCTCAGTCTGCTGATCGCGCATCGCCGGCCCTCTTATTATCTGTCGGAAGGTTACGCCGCGCTGCAATCACTGACCGACAGCTACCTGCGGGTGCTGGCCGGTGCCATGGTCATCACGCCGGCGCTGCGCGACGCGGCACTGGCCGAGCACATCGCGCTGCGGCGCACGCCGCCCGCCGACGATCAGCCCTTTGCCACGCGTAAAAGCGCCACGACACTGCGCACCCGGCTGGGTCAGGATCTTGGCATCAACAGTCTGTACGATCTCGACCGGTTCGACCTCAGCGTGCAGAGCACGCTGAATGTCAGTTTGCAGCATCAGATCACCGACCTGCTGCGCCGGCTGCGTGAGCCGGCGTTCATCGACAGCGCCGGTTTGACCGGCATGCGTCTGTTCAGCGCGGGCGATGACCTGAGTCAGGTGGTGTACAGCTTCACGCTCTACGAGCGTGGCGCGGAAGGCAATCTGCTGCGCGTGCAGACCGACAACTACGATCAGCCGCTCGACATCAACGAAGGCGTCAAGCTCGATCTGGGTTCCACCGCCAAACTGCGCACACTGGTGCATTACCTGGAGATAGTCTCTGATCTTTACCGGCACTACGCGCCGCTGTCGCTGAAGGAGTTGCGCGCGCAAAGGCCCGATCCGCGCGACAACATCACGCGCTGGCTGATCGATTATCTGCTGACAACGCCCGACCACAGTTTAAGCACAGTGCTTGATGCGGCAATGGCGCGGCGCTATTCCGCCTCACCCGCGGAAACCTTCTTCACCGGTGGTGGTGCGCACACCTTCGTCAACTTCAAGTCCGAGGACAACAACAAGGTGTTGTCGGTCGAGGATGCGCTGCACGACTCGGTGAATCTCGTCTTCATCCGTTTGATGCGCGACATCGCCTACCATTATCTCTACAAGCCCGATGGACTGGCGCGGCAGCTGGAAAATCCCGACGACCCGCGGCGTCAGGAATATCTGCAACGCTTCGCCGATCGCGAAGGCACGGTATTCCTGCGGCGCTTTTACGCCAAGTATCAGGGCAAGGATGTGCAGCAGTCCCTGGATTTGCTGCTGGAGGATCTGCGCGTCACGCCTGGTCGGCTGGTGACAATTTACCGTTCGGTGCTGCCGCAGGCCAATGCCGAGGAGGTCGCACGGTTTCTGTACAACCACATCGACACGCTGGCGCTTGACGAATCCGAAATCGATGCCTTGTACCGCAAGTATTCACCGGATAAATTCAACCTGCAGGATCGCGGCTACATCGCGCGCGTGCATCCCCTGGAATTGTGGCTGATCGGTTATCTGCATCAGCATCCGACCGCCAGCGTGTCCGAGGTCATCAAGGCGGGCGCAGCACAGCGCCAGGCCGTGTACAGTTGGTTGTTCAAGACGCGCCGGAGAAACAAACAGGATATCCGCATCCGCACGCTGCTGGAGATCGAAGCCTTCGCCGAGATTCATCAGGCCTGGAAGCGCCTCGGCTATCCCTTCGATTCACTGGTGCCTTCGTATGCCACGGCGATCGGCAGTTCCGCGGACCGCCCGGCGGCGCTGGCCGAACTGATGGGGATATTGGTCAACAACGGACGGCGTCTGCCGACGGTACGCTTCACCGATTTTCACTTTG
>JBGPWJ010000251.1:0-3861 GCA_041492115.1 Gammaproteobacteria bacterium | reverse complement strand
GGCACGAAGGACTGGTGGAATTCATCGAGTCCGCCGTAACCCATCACCAGCAGGCTCACCATCAGCACGTGCCAGAGCGTCGGACGCGAGCCGTCGCTCATCACCAGCAATGCCCAAAAGAATCCGAGTGTGCCGAACAACAGTGCATGCAGCGCCTTGTCCTGTTGCTGGAACAGGTCGGGAATCCGAATGGATGACTGCGCGGAGAGGATGAAGATCAGAACCATCCACGCCAGTGCCAGGGCAAGCAACCTGCGCCGGTGGTGTAATAACTGAGCCAGGAGCGAGTTGATCATTAAGCCTTGCTCTTGGCTTCCCGTTGGTGCCAATCCCAGGCGCTGGCGATGATGGCCTCCAGTTGTTCATAGCGTGGTTGCCAGCCCAGCGCCTTGCGGATTTTGCTGGAGTCGGCGACCAGTACCGCCGGGTCACCGGGCCGGCGCGCCGCGCTGCGCGTTGTGATCGGCCTGCCGGTAATGCGACGGGCGATGTCGATGACCTCGCGCACGGAGTAGCCTTTGCTGTTGCCCAGGTTATAGATGGCATTGGCGCCCTCGCCGAGCAGCGATTCCAGTGCCAGCAGGTGCGCCTGCGCCAGATCGCTGACATGCACGTAATCGCGCAGACAGGTGCCATCGGGTGTGGGATAGTCTTCGCCGTAGATCTGAATCGCATCGCGTTCGCCGGTCGCCGTTTGCAGTACCAGGGGGATCAAATGGCTTTCCGGTTCGTGGCGCTCACCGAGGCCGCCCTCGGCGTCAGCGCCGGCGGCGTTGAAGTAACGCAATGCAATATAGCGCAGACCATAGGCCGCGGCGCAGTCCGCCAGCATGCGTTCAACGGCCAGTTTGCCGGCGCCATAGGGGTTGGTGGGTTGCTGCGGATGATCTTCCTTGATCGGCGTAGTCACGGGTTCGCCGTAGACCGCCGCGGTCGATGAGAAGATGAAGCGGGTGATGTCATGCCGGCGCATGGCATCGAGCAACTCCACGGTGCGGGCCACGTTATTGCGGTAGTAGGCCAGCGGTTCCTGGACCGATTCGCCGACCAGCGAGAAGGCGGCGAAGTGCATTACCGCGCTGATGTCGTGTGCTGTGAACAGCCGATCCAGGAGTGCGCTGTCGCCGAGATCGCCCTCAACAAATACGCCGCCTGGAATCAGTTCGCGGTGGCCCTTGGCAAGGTTGTCGAGTATCACGACGGAGTAGCCGGCGCGCAGCAGATCCTTGACCATGTGCGTGCCGATGTAACCGGCGCCGCCGACCACCAGTATCTGCTGTGCAGTCATGCGAATGCCGAGAGTGATGCAGGGAGTGTCACGGTCGCTCTGAATAACAAGATCAGCCGCGCCCTTTGGCGGTCTGGTCGTTGTCCGGGAATGTCGGTGCGGCAGCGGTTCCGGCGGGCAGCATGGAGATCAGCTTGAGGGAGAAATTTTTACCCAGATCGCCGCTGACGGAGACGACGGAGCCGTCGTTGTACAGGACCGGGACATCCAGTTGCTCTAGGACATCGTTGATGTAATACAGCTCACTGCCCATTTCATTATTCAGGTCCACCAGTAACACATCGACTTGGTCGCGTCCCAGGTTGCGCAGTTCGTCTTCGGTAATGGCTACGGTGGCCACGACCTGCATGCCGGCTCTTTCCAGTGCCTCGCGCAGACGCAGACGTTGCGATTCGGAGTCGGAGGCAACCGCAATGCGCAGCTTGGCCCGGCCAGTTGACGCGGCGCCCGCCGCGTGGTGTTGTGAGTCGCGTGTGTCTGCACGCCCTTGGTCCGCAGGCGGCGGGCTTCGGGTCGGGAAAATCCCGCCCTGAACCTTGTCGTGCGCGACGTCTGCGGCCAGTTCACGGCTGATATGCGGGACCTGCTCCGCATAGCCGTAAACCAGCGCGGTATCAGCCAGCAGGTTGATCAGGCGGGGCGTGCCACCGCTGTGTTCGTAAATGACTTCGCAGGCGCCGTCTTCAAACAGATCGGGATCGCCGCCGGCCACGCTGATGCGGTGACGAATGTATTCGCGTGTCTCGCTGGCGTTCAGCGGTTTGAGATCGTAGTCCACCGCGATGCGTTGCGCGAACTGTTCGAGGTCCGGACGACGCAGTGTCGCGCGCAATTGCGGCTGGCCGACCAGAATGACCTGCAGGACCTGGTTCTTGTCGGCATTGATGTTGGACAGCATGCGCAGTTCTTCCAGCGCTTCCGGCGACATGTTCTGTGCCTCGTCGACGATCAGCATGGTGCGGCGGCGTTGGGCGAATTCCTTGATCAGGAAATCGACCAGCGTCTCGTACATCTCCACCTTGTCCTTGCCATGGTGATCGAGATTGAGTGACATCAGCACCCACTGCAGCAACACGCCAAAGGAACGGTGGGTGTTGGTGATCAGACCGACGGTGACATTGCGGTCCATTTGGTTGAGCAGGTGGCGGATCAGCGTGGTTTTGCCCGTGCCGATATCGCCCGTGACCACCGAGAAGCCGGCTTGGTTGGTCAGGCCGTATTGGAGCAGCACCAAGGCCATGCGGTGCTGCTTGCTGAGATACAGGAAGCCGGGGTCAGGCAGCAGCGAGAATGGTTTTTCCTTGAGGTGGTAAAACGACTCGTACATGTCTGGTCCTAATGCTGGGGACTCAATAAACGACTAAGCCAGCCAAGCTTCTTGTTGCCGCCACTGGATATCGAGTTGGATTTATTCAACACGGTGCCAAGAAGGTTGGTGCCTTTAAGTAACTCCGAGGCTCTTTCGAGGTCCTGAACTTTTGTTTTGCCCTCTTCAATGACCAGTAACGCTGCATCGACATAGGGTGAAAA
Source organism: Gammaproteobacteria bacterium (assembly GCA_041492115.1). Taxonomy (GTDB): domain Bacteria; phylum Pseudomonadota; class Gammaproteobacteria; order JBBQDK01; family JBBQDK01; genus JBBQDK01. The sequence goes on along the minus strand of JBGPWJ010000251.1, from coordinate 1,043 downwards.
TGCCAGCGCATCAGATGCTGTCAACAGCGGAGGAAGATCGAACACCACGATACGTGATGGATAGCGTGTCTTTAACTCATCAACCAACTGAACCATTTTGGGCGAATTGAGCAGCTCGGATGAATTCTGCTGCGGTTTTCCTCCGGGCAATATGACGCAATGACCGATGCCTTCCGGATGTATCAGGATATCCTGCAAGGGAACATCGCCCGTCAGGTAATCGCTTAGGCCCCGCTCAGGGCGCAGTCCGAAATAGTCATGAATGCTGGGATGGCGCAGATCGGCATCCACCAGCAAGACCGTGTAGTTCACTTCCATCGCCAAGCTGATAGCAAGGTTGATGGCCGTGAGGGTTTTTCCTTCCTGTTCACCTGGGCTGGTAATTGCCAAGGCGTTCCAGTTGTTGTCGGTCAGACGCTGCAATACCTGGGTCCGCAGAATCTTATAGGCATCGGCAATTTCTTCAGATGGCGTGCCTGAGATGATTCGGTGTTCAGTTAGCATGCGCGCGGAAACTTTCATGGTTCGCGTTTGTGAGTACGAAATCTGCTCGCTGCCCGTGTTGTTGCCTTGCGACGGGTAGCTTGGTGGGTTTATAGGAGACTGTTGTCGCTCCTGTTGAGCCCTTTCCAGTGCCGCCTTGATGCGTTCCATAATACAAACCTCTGACAATGACTTTGGTAGCCTGTGCTGAATATTAGGTTGGAATTCTAAAACATCCAGCCCTTTTGGCATCTCTCTAGCTGATAGCTAATGTTCAATTTTCCAGAAAAATAATTAAGCGCCAGACCCTGTATCGGGCGGAGTGCGTGAAACTTTATCTTAATGTAATCAAAGGGAGTATTGGAACATATACCGGGTACGGCAAGACAGGTAATTGTACGGCAGCATATCAATATTACCAGCCCACAGGCTGAAAGTAGGGCCTACTTTGCTCCTGCTGGTTGGCTGGCTGGCGGGCTTGTTCCGCCAAGTAGCCCATCTAAACGGCGCAGTACCTTGATCGCCACAATATCAAGAGGTATCCACAGAAAATGGATGAG
>JBGPWJ010000064.1:0-11099 GCA_041492115.1 Gammaproteobacteria bacterium | reverse complement strand
GGATCGAGGTGACCGATGGTCGGCTGGGCCATGGCCGCGAGCACGCGCGGATGCACGTCGGAGGGGCCGGGGCCCATGAGGGTGCGCTTAGGCGGGTGAAAAGAGGTGATCGACATTGTTGATTCTCGGTGATTCAGAAGGTCGCTATTGAAGCAGCAACGGCGGATACAGACAAGCATGAATAAACGGGAAACCCGGTGTTTTTTGAGGGTTAGATCAGAATGGCATTTACTTAAGCCCGAGGTAACGTAGGGGCGGGTCTGAGACCCGCCCCTACGAGCCCATCTCTCACGGAGATGGTTACCGTTCTTTTTTATATTGGAGCGGCAAGTATAAGAGGGAATTCACACAAACGGCTCCGGCCTATGAATGCCATAGCCTTGCGCATAATCCACGCCGATCTCGCGCAGTCTGGACAGGATGGCGTCGTTCTCGACGAACTCGGCCGTGGTGCGCAGGCCCATGACATGGCCGATCTGGTTGATGGACTGCACCATGGCGTAATCGATCGGGTCATCGACGATGTCTTTGACGAAGCTGCCGTCGATCTTGAGATTGTCCACCGGCAGATTCTTCAGGTAGGCGAATGAGGACACGCCGCTGCCAAAATCATCCAGTGAGAATCGGCAGCCGAGCGCCTTCATCTCCTTGATGAAGCGCGTCGCCCTGGGCAGGTTGGCGATGGCGGCGGTCTCGGTAATCTCGAACCAGATGCGGCGCGGTGCGATGTTGTAGTGGAGCAGTTGCTCACGCACATAGTCCTGCAACATTTCATCGTTCAGCGAAGTGCCGGACAGATTGACGGCATAGGAACAGGTGCTGCTCTCAAGACAGGCCCGCTCGGCCTGCTGCGCCATCGCGGCGAACAGTGTGCGGATCACCCAGCGGTCGACCGCCGCCATCAGTCCGTAGCGCTCGGCCGCGGGGATGAAGGCGCCAGGCGGAATGATCTCGTCGTTCTCGCCGCGCAGACGGATCAGAATCTCGTAATGCTCCTCGGCCCCGGATGGTTCGGCGATGGACAGGATGCGCTGGCGGTACAGCACCAGCCGGTCCTCTTCGATGGCGCGGGTCAGCCGATTTACCCACTGCATCTCGCCATGCCGTTGCGCCAGCTCAAGATCCTCGCGCCGATACACATGGATACGGTTGCGGCCGCTGTCCTTGGCGGCATAACAGGCCATGTCCGCGGCGCTGAGCAGTTCGCCAACGCTGAGACAGTCGGCATCGATGACCACCATGCCGACACTCACGCCGATGTCGAAGCTCTTGCCTTCCCAGTTGAAGCGGAATTCCTTGACGGTCAGCCGCAGGATATCCGCGACGCGGCTCGCCTGCTCTTCGGGACAATAGGACAGCAGCACGCCAAGTTCATCGCCACCCAGCCGCGCCAGCACATCGCCCTCACGCAGCTTGGTTTGCAGCAGCAGGGCGAGTTGCTTGAGCAGTTCGTCACCGGCCACGTGGCCGCAGGTGTCGTTGACGATCTTGAACTGATCGAGGTCGAGATACAGCAGCACATGCTGGTGCCCATCACTCTTGGCCTCAGCCAGCGCCTGCGCCAGACGCTTCTCGAACTCGCGGCGGTTGATCAGACTGGTGAGCGTATCGTGGGTCGCCTGCCAGGACAACTGCTGGGCCATGGCGCGCGACTGGCTGACATCGTGGAACACCATCACCACGCCGATGATCCGGCCGTCGCGCTGCCGGATCGGCGCCGCCGAGTCCTCGATGGCGATCTCCCGGCCCTGGCGGCTGATCAGCACCGTGTGATTGGCCAGGGCCACAATCTGTCCATCGCGCAGGCAGCGCGCCACCGGATCGAGTGCGCGCAGTCGGGTGTGTTCGTTCATGATGACGAACACTTCCAGCAAGGATCGGCCATGCGCTTCGTCATTGCGCCAGCCGGTCAGTTGTTCGGCGATGGGATTGAGATAATCGATCCGGCCCTGATTGTCGGTGGTGATGACGGCATCGCCGATGGAGTGCAGCGTGACCTCGGCGCGTTCCTTCTGCTCATAGAGCGAGTCCGCGACCCGCTTGCGCTCCAGCTCGTGCATGATGCGGTTGGCAAAGATGCCGAGCAGTGTCTCGGTCCAGGGCTTAAGTTCCATGGGTCGCGTGTCCATGATCGCGACCAGCCCGTAGGTTTGGTCATCGGCGCCGCGCAGCGGCAGGCCGTAATAACTGTCCGCGCCAAGTTCGACGAGCAGGGTGTCATCCGGATAGAGGCGTTGCACGTTGCACGGGATCAGCTCGCGTTTGCCGTCTATGATGTCCTGACAGGGCGTGCCTTCCAGGCCATAGGTGAAGTTGTCCATGTAGCCCTCACCGAGGCGCACCGCCAACGTGCGCAGCGCGGCATGGCTGCCATCGGCGAAGACACCGACAAAAGCGCAGCGCACGCCGTAGGCACGCGCCAACTCAGTGACACAGCGCCGTGAAAATTCCTCGACATCATCGACCGCGCGCGTCTCCGCCAGCATCTGCAAAGCATCAGTGGCCTGATGGCGTTCGGTGACATCCCAGATGACGCCGGAGAGGCGCTGCGATTTGCCCTTACTGTTGCTGTAAACCTTGCCGCGGCAGGCCAGCCAGTATTCCGCGCCATCCGCCAGCGTGACCAGCTCTTCAACCTCGTCAGTACTGCATTGTTTGATCATGGGCAGCAGCAACCGGGTGATTTGGTCATGGCGCACCGGATCGTCCGGTTTGCCGCTCAGCACCTCAGCGAGATTCTCCGACCAGATCACCGCGTCCTGATTCTGAGTGGTTTCCCAGGTGATCATGCGCGCCGCCTTCAAGGCCAGGTCGAGGCGCTCCTTGCTTTGTTGCAGACGCGTCTGTTGCTCACCCAACTGCGCCGCCATGCCATCGAAGGCGCGGCCGATCACACCCAGTTCATCGCCGCCCGTCAGACCACTGCGCGCCGCATAGTCACCCATGGCCAGGTGCCGGGTAATCTGCAGCAGCGACGCCACGCGACGCGTCACCAGAAAGTGGGCGACCACCCAGAACAGCAGCGCGAGCGCGGCCCAGAAACCGACCGTATTGAGCGCCTGCTGGAGTGCCAGATGCTGTTGCTGCGTCTTGAGCGCGGTCAGGTCACGTTGCACATACAAAAAACCCCGGCTGGTGGGCCGCAGTTCCCCGGCCGTGCTGCCGGTCAACAGTGGATAGATCGCGATCAGGGCGCGCCGGTCCCGGGTGATATAAACGTGATTGTCACTTTCCAGCCCGCTGGCCTTCAGATAGCTGTCCCGCTGTATCCGATCATCCGCCGCGAGTGCCGGAAGTACCTCCGTCACCGGCCGCTGCCGATCCGCCAAGTGGGCACTCGCCAGTACCTTGCCCTGATCATCAACCGCGAGCGCGGCTTGCAGCTTGTCATCGACCGACAGGAGAGTGAACTCTTGCTGCAGTTGCGTAAACAGTCGATCCCGCCACAAGTATTCGAAACTGGTCTGCAGGGGCGACATGCGATCGGTCAGGCTTTCCATGGCCTCCTCTTCGACCAGTTGATTGGCTTGATCGCTGCCCCTCCGCACATCGTAGAACGCCATCAGCGCCGCAAACAGCAGCAACATGATGGGAATGATCAGGCGCAGTGGCGTGGACATGTCAGGGATTACCGCGCAGCGGGAGAGTCGATCATTGGCCAGCCATCGACAGTGCTTGCGGATCGATGAGTTTATCCACGGGCGCGGGGCTCTGTAGCAGTTTTGCCTGCAACATGAATTTGGCGAGTCGCTGCAACGCCGGCTGGAGGGCGGGTGCGCGCCCGCTCAGTAGCTCACGGTTTTCCTCGCGACTGGGCAGATGCACCCCGTGCAGCGCAGTGCGCATCTCGGCAACAGTGACGCCTTCGCGTCGCGCCATGCGCACCAGCGCATCATCCGGTGTCCGTGTCATGTAGTCCTGAGCCTGCTGCCAACCGCGCACCAGATCGGCCACCACCTGTGGGTGGTGTTGCAGATAGTCCGCCCTTACCAGCACCACATCGACGATTTCGCTGGGGATGCGGCTGCTGTCAAACAGGATATGCGCACCGCGGGCCAGCAGTTTGCCGCGCACCGGCTCGAAGGTGACCACGGCATCGACATCGCCTTTGAGAAATGCCTGCTCATGGTCCTGCACCTGCATCGGCACGACCCGCACATCGCCGGTCTGCATGCCCGACTCCTGCAGCGCGCGCGTCAGGAAAAAAGCGCCCAGCGCGGTGTCTTCGACACCCACGCGTCGCCCCTGGAGATCTTTCATGGTTTGTATGCCGGATGTGCCGATGATCACATCCGCACCATTGGAGAAATCGGCGGCCAGGACAATGCGGAAATCGGCGCCCTGACTGGCGAGCAGCAGCGCCTCATCGAGCGTGAGACAGACCGCATCGATCGCTTCGTTCTGATACGCCCGGATCACCTGGGTGGCGGAGGTAAATTCGACAGGATGGATGGGCGCGCCCCGGAAGTAGTCCAGATCGCGCGCCAGATAGAGCGGTTCGTAACCCGGCCAGACGTTTCCGCCGACCCGCAGCACCGGGGTGGGTTCATCGGTGCAGCCATTCAAGCCCAGGAGGCCAACCGTCAATAGTAGTATCAAGACCTTCAAACAACACTCCTCTTGATAGGCACGGTATAGCTTGACGCGTAATTCCGCCCGGGAATGATCAGCAGCAGGATAATGCCTGGGCACAATCCGTACGACCGACAACGCGCCGGCTGACTTTGCTATAAAGGTACTGAATCCGTCAAGCTCTTATTGAGGATTACATAAATGTAGGGTGCGCTTGTGCACGCGTTGCCTGGGATATGTGAGTGAGCCATTCCGCGTGCGCAAGTGCACCCTACATCTGGCATGGCGCGAGATGTTTTGCGCCGCAGCCCAACAGTGCCATCACGACCATTGGGTTTCAGGTGTGGAGAAAGCAGCGCACCTGATGCGCCTCGCCCGACTGTGTAACGGCAGGGTAAGACTCACGGCAGCGCGTCATGGCCTGCGGGCAGCGCGGATGAAAGTGACAACCTGCGGGCGGGTGCGTGGGCGACGGCAGGTCGCCTGCCAGGCGGATGATCTCGCGCTGCCGCGCCGGATCGGCCACCGGCACGGCAGACAGCAGCGCACGCGTATAGGGATGCAAGGGATTGTTCAGCACCTGCTCGACCGGACCCTGCTCGACGATGCGGCCCAGATACATCACGGCGATGTCGTGCGCGAGATAGCCGACCACGGCGAGATTGTGCGAAATGAACAGATACGAAAGCCCCAGCTCATCCTGGAGATTCTTCAGCAGGTTCAGTATCTGCGCCTGGACCGAGACATCGAGCGCGCTGGTCGGTTCGTCGCAGACGATCAGTCGCGGCTGCACCGCGAGGGCGCGCGCGATGCAGATGCGCTGACGCTGGCCGCCGGAGAATTCATGCGGGTAGCGCTCGCGCATCTCGGGCGCGAGCCCGACCTGCTGCAACAGATCGGCGACACGCGCGCGCCGCTCGGCGCGATCGCGGCCGATGCGCTGCGTGATCATGCCCTCCTCGATGATGTCGCCCACCAGCATGCGCGGGTTCATCGATGAGTACGGGTCCTGGAACACAATTTGAAATTGCGCGCGGCGGCGGCGCAGTTCGGCACCCTGGAGTTGCGTAAGTTCCGTGCCGTCGAAGCGCACCGTTCCCGCGGTAGGGCGGATCAGTTGCAGGATGCCTTTGCCGACGGTGGTCTTGCCGCAGCCCGATTCGCCGACCAGGGCCAGCGTGCGGCCCTGCGCGATGCGCAGCGACACACCATCCACCGCGTAGACCTGGCCGGTGACACGCTGGAACAGACCTTGATGGATGGGAAAGTATATCTTGAGATCATCGACTTCGAGCAGGCTGCCGTTGTGCCGTGCCACGGCTACGACAGTCGCGGATAAAGCATGCGCCAGCGGCGGCAGTGGCGCGTGCTCCGCGTTGCGCTGCAGCGGATCGGCGAGGTGGCAACGCACGCCCGCACCAGCGGCGGTATCGATCCAGGTCGGGACGATCGAGCGGCAGGTCGACCAGGCGTAGTCGCAACGCTCGACGAAGCGGCAGCCGCTGAAGGTCGTGGCGAGCGAAGGCACGGAACCGCGGATCACGGCCAGCGACCCGGAACGTTTCTCCATGCCAGGCAGGGATTCGAACAGCTTGCGGCTGTAAGGATGCTGCGGCGTGGCGAAGAAGTCATCGCGACTCGCCTGCTCGACAATCTGGCCGGCGTACATCACCGCGACACGATCAGCCATCTGCGCCACCACGCCAAGGTCATGCGTGATCAGCAGAATCGCCATGCCTGTGTCGCGCTGTAATTGCCGCAGCAGGTCCAGCACCTGCGCCTGGATGGTGACATCGAGCGCCGTGGTGGGCTCGTCGGCGATCAGCAGCTCCGGTTCGCCGGCCAGCGCGATGGCAATCATGACGCGCTGTTTCATGCCGCCGGATAACTGATGCGGATAACCATCGATGCGGCGTTGCGGATCGGGAATGCCGACCGCATCGAGCAACTCGAGTATCCGCGCACGCAGTGCCGCGCCCTTCAGGCCGCGATGCCGGCGCAGACTCTCACCGATCTGGGCCCCGATCGTCAGCACCGGATTCAGCGAGGTCATCGGTTCCTGAAAGATCATGGCGATGCGCCGGCCACGCACGCTACGCATGGCGACCTCAGGCAAAGCCAGCAGGTCCGCGCCGTCGAGCAGCACCTGACCCGCGACGATACGTCCCGCCGGTTGCGGCACCAGTTGCAGTAGCGACAGCGCCGTCATGGATTTCCCGCAGCCCGATTCGCCGAGCAGCGCAAAGGTCTCACCGTGACGCACCTCGAAGCTGACGCCGTCGACAGCACGCACCTTGCCCAGATGGGTGTGCAGGTCTTTGACGTTGAGCAGTGTCTCTGACATATAAGATCAGCCGCAAGTGAACGCGAACGAGCGCGCATGATTAAAAGTCATTGCTATTACCTTGGCGTTCTTGTCTTACTTGGCGGTTCATCAACTTACCTTCCGCAAACGTGGATCAAACGCATCACGCACCACGTCCGAGAACAGATTGGCCGCCAGCACCAGCACGAACATGAACACGAACGCGGCCAGCAGCGGCCACCACACCATCGGTTCGCGTGCCATCTCCAGGCGTGCGCTGTTGATCATATTGCCCCAGCTGTTCATGCTCGGATCGACACCGACGCCGACATAAGACAGCACCGCCTCGGCCAGCACCAGACCGCTGAAGTCGAGCACCACCGAGATCAGTACGATGTGCATGACGTTGGGGAGTATATGCCGCAGGATGATGGTGAAGTGACCGACACCGAAGGCATCGGCCGCCTGTATGTAATCGAGCTCGCGCAGCTTCAGTGTTTCACCGCGCAGCAGCCGGCACAGGCCGGTCCAGTTGGTCACGCCCAGAATGATGCACAGGAACAGCAGGCGCAGATCACTGCGCGAGGCGGTGGTCGGGAACAATTCCGGATGATTGGCCATGTACACTTGCAGCATCAGAACCGATGCGGCGATCAGCAGCACGCCGGGAATGGAGTTGAGCGTGGTGTACAGGTACTGGATCACATCGTCCACCCAGCCCCTGAAGTAGCCCGCCATGATGCCGAGCAGGACAGCGAACGGCAGCATGATCAGCGTCGTCAGCGTGCCGATCACCAGACCGGTACGCACGCTCTTCAGTGTCTGGTAGAACACATCCTGACCGACCTTGTCCGTGCCGAAGATGTGGTAGTCCACGGCAAGATGTGTCGCGAGCACAAGCAAGGCCAGCACCGCGCCGGCGGTGAACAACAGAGTCCGCCAGGGTATCGCCGTCTCCCCACGCCGCAGCACGGTGAACAGTGCGCCGACACTTGTTGCCGCGCGTCGCGCCAGCACCCACACCAGCACCGCCACCGCCACGGTCCAGAGCAGCAGCGCTTGCGACAGGCTCCTGAGAACGGTCTGCACGATATCGCGGGCGCGATCCTCAGGATGGGCGAGTTTTATGCCGCCGTAGCGCAGCCGCGGGTATTCACGCACCTGGCGACCATCCAGCAGCACCACGGTCTCCTTGGCGTACAACAGCACCGCGAAGGGCGCGGAATAGGTCTTTTCATCGTGCTCGCGCAGCGGCATGACCAGCCTGTCGAGCAGGCTCAACACATCCGATGAATATTGCGTTTCAGAACTGATGCCGTTCGCCGCGAGCGCCGGCCGGTAATGCAGAGAGTCGAGCAGACCGATAAAGATAAACACGCTCAGCAACACCATCGATATAGCGCCCTGGGCACTGCACAGCACCGCGCGCCACGGTGCGCGCAAATGCACATGACGCCGCGCATACCAGGCAAACCCCGCCACCAGTGCGAGCAGCACAAATATCAGGGCATCGGTCCAGAGAACAACGGGCATCTTCAGGTTATCCCCACATCATATTCATAGTACTCAGCACTAACCCAGCCTGACCCGCGGATCCACCAGCGTGTATGAAATATCGGTCAGCAGCAAACCGACGATGTACAGCACCGATCCCAGGAACACCATGACGCGGACAATGGCGAAGTCCTGCATGCGTATGGCGTCGATGGTATAGCTGCCGAGTCCGGGAATACCGTAGAAGGATTCCATGATCAGGCTGCCCATGAACAGCAGCGGCAGGATGGCGACCACGCCGGTCAGGATCGGGATCATGGCATTGCGCAACACATGCGTGAACAGCACACGCAATTCCGCCAGCCCTTTGGCGCGCGCGGTGCGCACATAGTCCTTGGCGATTTCCTCGAGAAAGATGGTGCGGTACCAGCGCACGCCGGTGCCGATGCCCGACAGCACGCCGATGATGACGGGCAGAATGATGAACTTGATGGCATCGAGCCCGGCGTCATAGCCGGAGATCGGTACCAGATGCAAAAGTTTCCCGATCAGGTACTGGCCGCCGATGATGTAGAACATGCTGGAAATGGACATCATCACCACCGCCAGCACCACGCCCCAGAGGTCGATGTAGGTGGCGCGGAAGAACGCCGCCAGCAGCGCAAAACTGATATTGACGAATATTCCTATCAGCAGGGTCGGCAGCGCGATGGCGAAACTCGGCCACATGCGCTGACGGATATCGTGACCGATGGGGCGTCCATCCTCGGTGCTGCCGAACTCGAACAGGAACAGGGCCAACGACTTTTTGACGAAGATGGTATCTGTGAGTTTGGCGCTTCCCTCAGCGGCCGTGTTGTATAGCAAGGGCTTGTCGTAGCCGCGCTCCTGCTTCCATTTCTGGATCGCCTCCTGGGTCACGTGCTTCATGCCGAGATGCATGCGCGCCATGTTGTCCGGGGTGTTGACCATGAAGAACAAAGCAAAGGTAATGAGGTTCACGCCGATCAGGATCGGGATGGCGTAGAGTGCGCGGCGGATGATGTAGGCAAGCATGGTTATGGTTCTTGGCGGTTCAATTCTTTCGACTCACGGGCTGATGTTTCTTGCGCCAGTACGTCACCGCCGTCGGCAGCGTGCCCAGCACCAGCAGCAGCGCGATCAACCCGAGCGGCCACAACACCGGCGGATTCCAGGCGCTGCGCGAACGCGCGCGCAACGCCGGATCGAGGCGCTTGTACTTGAGACTGTTATTGGCCATCTGATTGGGATTGGCATTGAAGAACCAAGCGTGATAGAGCGTGAATTGCTTGGGGTGGAAGCCCCATACCCAAGGGGCGTCGTGCCGCGCGATCTCCACCATCCGATCGATGATGGCTTGGCGCGCCGGGCCATTGTCCATGGCTTTCATCTGTTCGAACAGGCGATTGAACTCGGGATTGTCGTAATTGGCGGCGTTCTCGCCGTTATGACCGACTTTGCTGTTGGGACCGTAGAGCAGGAACAGGAAATTCTCCGGGTCAGGATAATCGGCATTCCAACCCCATTGGAAAAGTTGCGCCGCGCCTTTCTGCATCTTGTCCTGGAATCGGTTGTAGTCGGTGTCGCGTATCACCAGTTGCAGTTTCAGTTTGTCCAACTGTTTGCGCATCCAGTTGAGGCGTGACTTGTCGTCCGGCCCGGCGGCCGTGGTATCGAAGTACAGCGTCAGCGGCGCGCCGCTCTTGGCATCGACGCCGCTGGGATAGCCGGCCTCGGCGAGCAGACGACGCGCCATGTCCAGGGATTTGCGGCGTGGCGCGCCGTCCACCCAGTCGTACATATAGGAATTGATGCCGTGCGGTCCATCCACATAACCGAAGATGCCCGGCGGAATCGGGCCCTGTGCGGCGATGCCGCGACCATTCTGAAAGATCGAGATGAATTCTTCCTGGTCGAGCGCGATGGACACCGCTTGGCGCAGCTTGCGCGCCGACTCGCTGTTGCCGCCCACGACCGGATCAAGCATATTGAAGCCGAGATAGAAAACCGTAGTACTCACCGATGTCTGTAATTGGATGCCTTTGGCGCGCATGGCATCGGTGAGACTCACTTCGCCCTGCGCACCGACGCTGACGGCCTGATCGAAGCTGTCGGAACTGATGCCGGACACATCGTAATAGCCCTGCAGGAACTTGTTCCAGTAGGGGATGGTTTCCTGCTCCAGGCTATACACCACACGATCAACGAACGGCATGGGTTTGCCGGCATCGCGCAGCAGACCGAGTTCGGCATCTCCGGGCATGCCTTGCGAGGGATAAGCCTCGCCGTGAAAGTTGGGATTGCGTGACAGCACCATCTGCCGGTTGGGATTGTTGACGGTCAGCATATAGGGGCCAGTACCGATGGGATACCAATCGAGCGTGAGGTTCTTCTCTTCCATGCCAGCCTGGGCGTAGAACCGATCAGCCTCGGGCGGCAGCGGTGCGAAGAATGGCATGGCCAGCCAGTACAGCAGTTGCGGATACTTGCCGTGTATCGTGATGCGGTAGGTGTAGCGATCGACGACCTGCGCGCCTTCCAGGGGATATTTCTCCAGATCGAGATAGGCCGCCCGGCCCGTTTCCGCGTGCAGTTGCTCATCCGCGCGCTTGAGGGTCTGCGCATATTCTGTCAGACCCACGATGTAATCGCTCATGATACCGAAGATCGGCGTGTGCAGGCGCGGATGGGCGAGACGTTTGAGCTC
>JBGPWJ010000109.1:0-8316 GCA_041492115.1 Gammaproteobacteria bacterium | reverse complement strand
CGCGCCGCTGCACTGGCGGCGCAGGCGCAGACACCGATGTATCTGGTGCTCGACGGTCAGGTAGCGGGTGTGGTTGCCGTTGCCGATCCCATCAAAGCCGACTCCAAGGTGGCCATCGCGCGGCTGCATGCGCTCGGGCTGAGGATTGTCATGATCACCGGCGACAATGCTGCCACGGCCCAAGCCGTCGCGCGCGCGGTTGGCATCGATGAAGTGTTCGCCGAGGTCTTGCCGGCACAGAAGCAGGACAAGATCGCCGCCTTGCAGGCACCGGGCAACCGCGTCGGCATGGTCGGCGACGGCATCAACGACGCCCCGGCGCTGGCGCGCGCCGACGTTGGCTTCGCCATTGGCGCCGGCACCGATGTCGCCATCGAGAGTGCCGCCGTCACACTGATGGGCGGCTCACTGCACGGTGTCGCCGACGCCATCGCCATCTCGCGTGCCACGGTGAAGAACATTAAACAGAATCTGTTCGGCGCCTTCATCTATAACGTGCTCGGCATTCCCATCGCCGCCGGTGCGTTGTTCCCGTTCTGGCATATCCTGCTCAACCCGATGCTCGCAGGCTTGGCTATGTCGCTGTCCTCGGTGACTGTGGTCAGCAACGCCAGTCGCTTGCGATTCTTTGACCCGAAGCGCAGCTGAACACACAATACCAGCAACTCAGCACTCAATACGCATAACTGAATTATGTCCTGGTGGGGAAAAATACTCGGCGGCACCTTCGGCTTCATGCTCGGTGGGCCTTTGGGCGCCTTGCTGGGCGCGGCCTTCGGGCATCAGTTCGATCAGGGTCTCGGCGGGCTCAGCACCGCTGCCGATGACGGCATTGCGCCGGCTGACAACGACCGCATCCAATCGGCCTTCTTCACCGCGACCTTTTCGGTCATGGGTCATCTCGCCAAGGCGGATGGCCACGTCTCACCGGAAGAGATCGCAATGGCGCGCCGGGTCATGGGGCAGATGGCGTTGACGCCGGAACTGCAACGCGCCGCCATCAGTCTGTTCAACGCCGGCAGACAGCCGCACTTCGATCTCGACGCCGTGCTCGAACAGTTCCGCCGCGAGTGCCACAGGCGCCGCAGTCTGTTGCAGATGTTCATCGAGATCCAGCTTCATGCCGTGTATGCCGATGGCCAACTGCATCCCGCGGAACAGCACATACTGCAGCATATCTGCGCGGCACTGGGCTTCTCACGCCTGGCGTTCGCGGCCTTGCAGGCACGGGCGCGGGCGGAGCGCGAATTCGCCGGCGCGCACCGCGCACAGACGCACACCACGGCGCGCGATGCGCTGGCACAGGCATATGGCGTGCTCGGGCTGACGGCGCAGGCCGATGATGACGAGATCAAAAAGGCCTATCGGCGCTTGATGAATCAGCATCATCCCGATAAGCTGGTGTCCAAGGGGTTGCCTGAAGAGATGCTCCGGCTGGCCACGCAGAAGACCCAGGAGATCAAAGCGGCCTACGAACGGATACGCCAGGCACGTGGTTCGGCACGCTGACACTACGAGGTATCTGCAATGAGCTTGGGTTTTTCATTGACTGATGATTGAAACGAGCGCGGGCGTTGTGCGTGCGCTGTTCAAGACGGCAGTCCTGCTGTCAGCGCTGTATTTACCCGCGGGCTACGCAACGGAGCCCGCTACCGCGGCACCGCCCGAAGTTCCTGCCGACACCAAGCCCGTCGCACCTGCGACAGTGCAGCCAGTTCTTCCCGCCGAGCATGCGCCCGCCGCCACAGCAGCGCCGCATATGGCACAACCCGGCACTACCGCCGCGCCGCCGCCGCCCGCCGTCAAGGTCAGCGGCATCGATGCCGTGCTGGTGCTGGACAGTTCCGGCAGCATGAAGCACACCGATCCACTCAATCTGCGGCTGCCGGCCGCCAAACTGTTCATCGCGCTGCTCGGCAAGGCTGACCGCGCCGGCGTCATCAGCTTCAGCGACCGGGGCTATCCGCTCGCCGCACTCATGCCGGCCCATGACGATGCGGCACGGCAGAAGTTGCTGCAGGCCGTCGACAAGGTCGAGTCCAATGGCCAGTTCACCAATCTCCATGATGCTCTGCTGAAGGCGCGCGCCATGCTCGGCGAGCAGCAGGATGATCGGCCGCGCTATGTGATCCTGATGTCCGATGGTCAGATGGACACAGGCAACGCCGCACGCGATGCGCAGCTCACAGCACAGCTCAAGGACACGCTGATACCGGAACTGACCAAGGCTCACATCACATTGTACACCATCGCCTTCACGCCGGCATCCGATGTCGCGCTGCTCAAAGCTATCGCCGAGGCGACGCGCGGCCAGTTCCGTCTGGCGCTGCTCGACAAGGATCTGCACGACGTTTTTACCAGCCTGTTCGAGAGCGCCAAAACGCCGGACATGCTGCCGATCGAGGGCGGCGAGTTCCACGCCGATGATGCCATCCAGGAAGTCACCGTGGTGGCGACCAAGGACAACCCCAAGGTGCAGATCTTCCTGCAGGCGCCGGACGGCAAGCGCCTCGCCGCCACGGACGCCGCCGCACAGAACAAGGCCATGCGCTGGTACAGTTCACCGGCCTTCGACATGATCACTCTGGATCATCCCGCCGCCGGCGTCTGGAAGGTGCTGTTCAGCACCGGCAAGAACAAGGCCTATATCGTCACGGATCTGGGCATTGTCACTGATCTGAAGGATCAGCAGTTCAAGCGCGGCGCCACGCTGACTGTGACTGCCTGGTTGAACCGCGGCGGCGAGATCGTCAAGCAACCGGACATCCTGACCAGCACCCAGTTCACGATTCAGATGCAGGGGCCTGGTGGCGCCGTCAACGAGTTCATCATGCGCGATACCGGGCAGCTCGGCGACAAGGTGCCGAACGACGGCATCTACACCGCCACCGTGCCGCTCATCACGATCGGCCAGCAGAAGCTGCACCTGGTCGCCAAAAGCGCGACCTTTCAGCGCGAGACGACCCGTGATATCACTGTGATCGAGCCGCCGGCCGTGGTGCCTGCGGCCCCAGCGGCTCAGCCTGCCGTCGCCAAGCCCGTGGTTAAACACGCCGCACCGCCCGAACCCGTGGCAGTACCCAAGACGCCGCCGCCTGTTGAGGAAAAAGGTCTGAGCATGGCTTGGCTGCTGGGCGGCTTTGTGCTGTTCAACCTGTTGGTCGCTGGCGGCGTCATCCTGGTGCTGTGGTGGCGTCGGCGCCGACCAGCCACACTTGCCGCACCTGCCGATGACAACGAGGCCGAAGACGACGCAGTCCAGACCACGCCGGTCAAGGGCAGGAAAAAGTAGCTGCCGGCATGATCCGCGTCCACGCGCTGGTGTTTGTAACATTGCTCGAACTGATCGTCGTGTTCGCTGCGCTGTGGCTGGTGTGGTTTTTCAAAGTGCGCACACTGAATCGCCGTCTGGCAGCGCTGCGCTCGACGTCTTCTGATGAGCAGGCCGGCCATGGCGAGGGTGCCTACTTCGCAAAAGAACTCGTCGCTACACGCGCGCAAATTGACATACTCGCTAAAGACGGGCCGGACGTGCCGCTGACAGGTCTGACGCTGCGCGCGGCCTACCTGGATCTTGAGCGCGAGCTCGCACAAGGTCGGCAACGCGATGCGGCGTTCTGGACCAGCGTGCAGGAACGTGTCGATGCCCTGCGTATAGCGCACGCGCCCGCCACATCTGATGCCACTGATGACAACCCCGATGCGCCGCCGATAAATAATGATGAGCACAATGAGCCAATACTAGAGGACAAACCCCGGGCCGTAACACAGGCGGCCGTTCTCGAGGAGTTCAAAAATGCGCTCGGCGCGCTCTTGGCTGATCAGCAGCAGAATCCAGAGATGCGGGTACATGCCGACAAGCTTATGCGCTGTAGTCGGGAACTGGCGATGTGTATGTCCATTCTTGAGGACGACAATAGTTTCCTGCGTGAGAAGCTCATAGCGGCCGGCATATCGCAGGATTAAGCGGGCGCTGTCAGGTTAGAAATCGACCTGCCGCCGCCACGCACACCACTGTCAGGCCCAGCATCAGATTGATCCCCACCATGCGCCGTATGCGCGCCAATTGTGCCGCTGCCGCCGGCCAGTCCTTGGCATCCACGTGGCGGCGCAGACCCTGGTACGGCGCAAAGTACACATGGAAATAGAGCAGCATCATCAGCAGTCCTATGCCCTGCATGATATTCACATACAGCGGGAAGGCGGCGAAGCGGCCGAACATGTCGAGTGCCATCCAATAGCCGCTGGCCAGCAGCAGCACGACCGCGAGCCACACCCAGACAAAGAAACGCCCCAGCGTGCCCACCCACAGCGGCAGTCGCTGCGGTGGCGTGAGGAGTGACGCGGCGACCGGGCGTAGTGCCTGATGCGCGAAGAACATGCCGCCCACCCAGATGACGGCGGACAGCATGTGCAGGGCGATGGCGATGGCGATGGCGTGCATGATCGGTTCCTCGGGGTCAGTGAATGCGGGCTCTGGGTTTCGGTTTGGGTGCCGGCGGCGGGTGGTCGGCCATATTCGCCGCGTGCCGCAATGCTGCGGAGCCACACGGCAGGAGTAGCGTCAGAATGACGAAGTAGCGGGTCATGCCACGGCCGGCCACACTGGAACTCCGGGGCAAGACTCCTGGCGAACAAGGATAGGCGATCGGGCCAGTCGGTAAAAGGCTGAAAATCGGTCGTCGATCAGGTAAAGTTCCGCACTCGGCGATCAACGCCACCCTATTCACCACACATCAGCAGAGGTTATGAGTATGCGGGACTACAAGATCGCCCCATCGATCCTGTCGGCGGATTTCGCGCGCCTGGGCCAGGAAGTCGACAACGTCATCGCCTCCGGCGCCGACATCGTGCATTTCGACGTGATGGACAACCATTATGTTCCCAACCTGACCATCGGTCCGCTGGTCTGCGAGGCACTGCGCAAACACGGCGTCAAGGCCGAGATCGACGTGCACCTGATGGTCAAGCCGGTGGACCGGATCATTCCGGACTTCGCCAAAGCCGGCGCCAGCTACATCACCTTCCATCCCGAGGCCAGTGACCACATCGACCGCACGCTGTCGCTGGTGCGGGAATCGGGCTGTAAATCCGGCTTGGTGTTCAACCCCGCCACGCCGCTCGATTATCTGAAATACGTCATGGACAAGGTCGACATGATTCTGCTGATGTCGGTCAACCCGGGTTTCGGCGGCCAGTCCTTCATTCCGGCGACACTCGACAAACTGCGCGAAGCGCGCAAGCTGATCGACGCCAGCGGTCGCAACATCCGCCTGGAGATCGACGGCGGCGTCAAGGTCGACAACATCCGCGAAATCGCCGCCGCCGGCGCCGACACCTTCGTGGCTGGCTCCGCCATCTTCAATGCCGCCAAGACCAGCGATCCGCAGCACTACAACAGCGTCCTCAAGGCGATGCGCGACGAGTTGGCAAAGGCTAAATCTTGAGAGAGCAATCGAGAAAACTCTGAGTTCAATCGTCACTGCGTCACTGAAAAAGAAAGTCCCCTCTCCCTTTGGGAGACGACTGCATGGATGCAGGAGGTAGGGCAACGCAGGAGCGGTTGCCGAGGGCCAGGGTGAGGGAAATCAAATTGAGTGCCGAATATCCCCCTCACCCCAACCCTCTCCCCGGTGGGGAGAGGGGGTTTTCAGTGCGTTTTCGCGGCTAATCGCTTATCACTCGACATCTCGATGAACAAACCCAAAATGATTCTGATCGACGTCGACGGCACGCTGATCGACAGCGTGCCCGACCTGGCCTACTGCGTCGATGAGATGATGAGACAACTGGGCCTGCCGGTGCACGGCGAGACCCGGGTGCGCGACTGGGTCGGCAATGGTGTTGAACGGCTGGTGAAGCGTGCCTTGATTGGACAACTCGACGGCGAGCCGGACGAGGCGCTCTATCAGAAAGCCTACCCGATCTTCGTCGCCCTCTATGCCGACAATACCAGCCAGCGCAGCCTGCTCTATCCCGGCATCCGCGAGGGACTGGATTACCTGAAGGCGGCCGGCTACCGACTCGGCTGTGTGACCAACAAGGCGGCGCAGTTCACGCTGCCGCTGCTCAGAGACCTGGGTGTTTACGACTACTTCAAGATCGTCATCAGCGGCGACACCCTGGCACAGAAGAAACCCGACCCGGCGCCGCTGCTGCATGCCGCACAGTATTTTGGCGTGGTCCCGGCGGATGCCCTGATGGTCGGCGACTCCGTCAGCGATGTGAAAGCGGCGCGCGCCGCCGGGTTTAGCATCGTCTGCATGAGTTATGGGTATAATCACGGCATCGACATCCGCACGGCCAAACCGGACGCGGTGATCGATTCCCTGGTGCAGATCAAAGGGCTGCTGGAAGCGGCGGCCTGAGCAGTCTAAGGTGTGAGGCGTGATCACTCTACAGCGACAGAATGAAACACAACGGTGGCCTGGGCGATGGTGTGCCTGAGCGCCAGACGTGCCCGTGTGTTTCCAGAACTGTTCGCCTGAAAGGTGATGACCATGACGCTTGATGATTTCGCTGCGCACGCCGCGCAGGGCTATAACCGCATCCCGCTGCTGCGTGAAGCGCTCGCCGACCTCGACACTCCCCTGAGTACTTATCTGAAGCTGGCCAACGGCCCGTATTCTTATCTGTTCGAATCCGTGCAGGGCGGCGAGAAGTGGGGCCGTTATTCCATCATCGGTCTGCCGTGCCGTACTGTGTTGCGCGTGACGGGGCGGGTTATCACGGTGACCACGGACGGTGTTGAAGTGGAACGCACTGAGGTCGATGACCCGCTGGCGTGGATCGAAACCTTCGCTGCGCGCTATCGCGTCGCGCCCGTTGCCGGCTTGCCGCGCTTCACCGGCGGCCTGGTCGGTTACTTCGGTTACGATACGGTGCGGTATATCGAACCGCGCCTGGGGCCGTGCCGCAAACCCGATCCGCTCAACACGCCCGACATCCTGCTGCTGGTCTCGGAAGAAGTGATCGTGTTCGACAATCTCAGCGGCCGATTGTATCTGGTCGTGCACGCCGATCCCGCGCAGACCGATGCGGTGGCGCAGGCCGAGCGCCGTCTCGATGAGCTGGTGACGATGCTGGCGCAAGCCACGCCGCGTCCCGCCATGCATCGTGCGGTGCAGGTCAGCGAAGACGACTTCGTGTCCGGCTTCACCAAAGCGGGTTACGAACAGGCCGTGGTGCGCATCAAAGATTACATTCTCGCGGGTGACGCCATGCAGGTGGTGATTTCACAGCGCCTGTCGGTGCCATTCAGCGCGCAACCCTTGGATCTGTATCGGGCGTTGCGCAGCCTCAATCCGTCACCGTATATGTTTAATCTCGATCTGGGTGACTTTCACGTGGTCGGTTCCTCGCCGGAGATACTGGTGCGTCTCGAAGAGGGCATGGTCACGGTACGGCCGATCGCCGGTACGCGCCGCCGCGGCGCCGACGAGGCGCAGGATCATGCGCTGGAGTTGGAACTGCTGGCCGATCCCAAAGAGCGTGCCGAACATCTGATGCTGATCGATCTGGGCCGCAACGACATCGGCCGCGTCTGCGAGACCGGCACGGTGCAGGTCACCGAACAAATGCAGGTCGAGCGTTACTCGCACGTCATGCACATCGTCTCCAATGTTACCGGCCAGCTGCGTAAAGGGCTCTCGGCCATGGATACGCTACGCGCCACTTTCCCGGCCGGCACCGTGTCCGGTGCGCCCAAGGTGCGCGCCATGGAAATCATCGACGAACTCGAACCAGTGAAACGCGGCATCTACGCCGGCGCCGTCGGCTATCTGTCCTGGTACGGCAACATGGATACCGCCATCGCGATCCGCACCGCCGTGATCAAGGATGGCACGCTGCACATCCAGGCCGGCGCCGGCATCGTCGCGGACTCGGTGCCGAAGTACGAATGGATGGAAACCATGAACAAGGGCCGGGCAGTGTTTCGTGCGGTGACGCAGGCTGAAGCCGGCATAGACGGTGCCCATCGGTGAGGACACGACCGTGTTATTGATGATCGATAACTATGATTCCTTCACCTACAACCTCGTCCAGTATTTCGGGGAGTTGGGTGCGGACGTGCATGTCTACCGCAATGACAAGATTACCTTGGATGAGATTGAGCGGCTCGCGCCGGAGCGCATCGTGATTTCGCCGGGCCCATGCACGCCGAATGAAGCCGGCATTTCCGTGCCGGCGATCAAGTATTTCGCCGGCAAGCTGCCGATCCTGGGCGTGTGTCTCGGTCATCAGAGCATCGGTCAGGCCTTCGGCGGTCAGGTAGTGCGGGCGCGTGAGGTGATGCACGGCAAGACCTCGCAGATT
>JBGPWJ010000104.1:0-8721 GCA_041492115.1 Gammaproteobacteria bacterium | reverse complement strand
TTGAACGCCTCCACACAGGATCTCACCGCCATGACCGACACCGCCGCCGCGCCCGCCGACGGTCCGCTGACCCAGGATCCGATCCGCCCCGAGATCAGCTATGAGGATTTCGCCAAGATCGATCTGCGCATCGCCAAAATCGTCGCGGCCAATCACGTCGAAGGCGCCGAGAAACTTTTGCAGCTCACGCTCGACATCGGCGGCGAGACGCGCAACGTCTACGCCGGCATCAAAGAGGCCTATGACCCGGCGAGCCTCATCGGCCGGCACACGGTGATGATCGCCAACCTCGCGCCGCGCAAGATGCGCTTCGGCGTCTCCGAAGGCATGGTGCTGGCCGCCGGGCCGGGTAAATCGGACTTATGGATTCTTGCGCCCGATCAAGGCGCGCAAGCGGGAATGCGAGTGAAATAAGCTGCACCGACGATGACAAACCATACGAGCCGTGCAGTTGTGAACCGGAATGGCTGCGCATAACATTGCAGCTGAAGCATTAGGGGGATCGGGAAATATTTACTTCCCTCACCCTGGCCCTCTCCCGAGGGGAGAGGGGACTCACTTTTTGAATGATGTATCACTCAGCGATTTTTAAATGAAAGAATACGCCCTCATCCTGATCAGCACCGTCCTGGTGAACAACTTCGTGCTGGTGAAGTTCCTCGGCCTGTGCTCTTTCCTGGGCGTGTCGCGCAAACTGGAAACCGCCGTCGGCATGGGCCTGGCCACCACCTTCGTGCTGACGCTGTCCTCCATCTGCAGCTACCTCGTCAACACCTACCTGCTCACGCCATTCGGCCTCGATTATCTGCGCACCATCTCCTTCATTCTTGTCATCGCCGCCGTGGTGCAATTCACCGAGATGGTGGTGCACAAGACCAGCCCGGTGCTCTACAGCGTGCTCGGCATCTTTTTGCCGCTGATCACGGCCAACTGCGCGGTACTGGGCGTCGCTCTGCTCAATGTGCAGCAGAATTTCAATTTCGCGCAGTCGGCGGTCTATGGCTTCGGCGCCGCGATCGGTTTTTCGCTGGTACTGGCCTTGTTCGCCGCGATCCGCGAGCGCGTCCTCGTCGCCGATGTCCCGATCGCATTTCGCGGCGCGCCGATCACGCTGATCACCGCCGGCCTGATGTCGCTGGCGTTCATGGGTTTCACGGGACTGGTAAAAGGCTAAGAATGTAGCCTGGATGGAAGGCGCATTCCATCCAGCCCACAGTGAACGATGACATGTTGACCGCCATCCTCGCCCTCAGTGCCCTCGCCGGCTTCTTCGGTCTGGTGCTCGGCTATTCCGCGATCCGCTTCCATGTCGAAGGCGATCCGGTGGCCGACAAAATCGATGCGCTGCTGCCGCAGACCCAGTGTGGGCAATGCGGCTATCCCGGCTGCCGACCGTATGCCGAGGCCATCGCCAAGGGCGAGGCCGATATCAACCAGTGCGTGCCCGGCGGCGAGGCCGGCATCATCGCGCTTTCCGATCTGCTCGGCCGCGATCCCAAACCACTTAATCCCGAAAACGGTGCGATCAAACCGAAGATGCTGGCGGTCATCGACGAGCACTCCTGCATCGGCTGCACGCTGTGCATCCAAGCCTGCCCGGTGGATGCGATCCTCGGCGCCTCGAAGCAGATGCACACCGTAATCGCCGCCGAATGCACCGGCTGCGAATTGTGCGTTGCACCCTGTCCGGTGAATTGCATCAGCATGGACCCCGTCGCACAGGACCTCAGCAACTGGAAATGGCCCGATCCGGCACGCGCCGCATTGAGCGCCGCATGACCCGCCACGCCCGTCTCTGGCACTTTCACGGCGGACTGCGTCTGCCCGAGCATAAAGCGGAATCGACCGCGCTGCCGATTGCCGCTTTGGCACTGCCCGCGCAACTGGTGCTGCCGCTGGTGCAGCACATCGGCGCAGCGGCGGAGCCTGTGGTTACAGTCGGCGAGCGCGTATTGAAGGGGCAGCTCATCGCCCGCGCCGGCAACAACATCAGCGCCCCGGTACACGCAGCAAGTTCCGGCATCGTCAGCGCCATCGAACCACGACCCGTCCCGCATCCTTCCGGTCTGCCCGTACCTTGCATCGTCATCAGCACCGATGGGCAGGATGAATGGACGGCGCTGACACCCCTCGACACCGATCCGTGCATGCTTCCCGCTGAAGAGATCCGTGCGCGCGTGCGCGATGCGGGCATCGTCGGGCTCGGTGGCGCGGGCTTCCCGACACACATCAAGCTCAATCCGGGCGCGGGACATGTGATCGAGATACTGATCATCAATGGCGCTGAATGCGAGCCCTACATCAGCTGTGACGACATGCTGATGCGTGAGCATGCCCGCGAGGTGGTGGAAGGGGCGCGGATCATGCGCCATGCCGTGCATGCGGCGCGTTGCCTCATCGGCATTGAGGACAACAAGTCCGCGGCACGGGCCGCGCTGCTGCATGCCCTCACTGAGCTGGGTGAACACAACATACGCGTCGTCACCGTGCCGACGCGCTATCCGACCGGCGGCGAGAAACAACTTATCAAGGTGCTCACCGGCCGCGAAGTCACGAGTCAGGGACGCCCGCTGGACATCGGCATGCTCTGCCACAACGTCGGCACCGCGGTGGCGGTGTATCGCGCCGTGGTGCTCGGCGAGCCATTGATCTCGCGCATCGTCACCGTGACCGGCGCCGGCGTGGCGCAGCCGCGCAATTTCGCTGTACCGCTCGGCGCGCCGATCAGCGCGCTGATTGCGGCGGCGGGCGGTTACACAATGCAGCAGCCGCAATTGCTCATGGGCGGACCGATGATGGGCCTGCCGCTGCCCGACGACAGTCTGCCGGTGATCAAGACCACCAATTGCATTCTGGCCATGCCGGCCCGGGCCGTCGAACCCGAACTGCCGTGTATCCGCTGCGGCGAGTGCGTGAAGGTCTGTCCGGCGAATCTGCTCCCGCAGGAATTGTTCTGGCAGGCGCGCGCCAAGGATTTCGACAAGGCGCAGGATCAGCATCTTTTCGACTGCATCGAATGCGGCTGCTGCGACGCCGTCTGTCCGAGCCATATCCCGCTGGTGCGCTACTACCGTTACGCCAAGACCGAAATCTGGACCGGCGAGAAGGAACGCCGCAAGGCCGACCTCGCGCGCCAGCGCCATGAAGCGCGTGTCGCGCGACAGGAACGCGACAAGACCGAGCGCGCCGCCAAAATGCAGAAGCACAAAACCGAACTGCAGAGCAGCGATACACCGGACATCGATCCCAAGAAGGCCGCCGTGCAGGCCGCGGTGGAACGCGTCAAGGCCAAACAGCAGATCACCGAGGACACGTAAAGAAAGTCCCCTCTCCCCCGCAAACGGGGGAGAGGGAGTTTTTCAGAGGTTTCCTATTTCGCACATCACCTTTCCTTCACCCGGCATTCCCGCTATCGTGTCGCCCATGTCAACCAACCCCACCGCTCCCTTGCTGACCGCCTCGACCGATGTCGGCGCCGTGATGCGCCAAGTGCTATACGCACTGATCCCCGGCGTGCTCGCCTATGCCTGGTATTTCGGTCCCGGCGTGTTGATCAATATCGCGCTGGCAAGCGGCATGGCCTTGCTCTGCGAGGCCATCATGCTGCGCCTGCGCGGCAAGCCGGTCGTTATGTATCTCACCGACTACAGCGCCGTGCTGACCGCCGTGCTGCTGGCGCTGGCGCTGCCGCCGCTGGCGCCGTGGTGGCTCACCGGTGTGGGCATCTTCTTCGCGATCGTTGTCGCCAAGCATCTCTACGGCGGACTCGGCTTCAATCCCTTCAATCCTGCCATGGTCGGTTACGTCGTGCTGCTGGTTTCGCTGCCCCGCGAGATGACCCAGTGGCTGCCGCCGCAGATGCTGAGCGCGCACGCGCTGAGTTTCCCCGAGACGCTTAACGCCATCTTCGGTAGCCACCTGCCGGATGGCATCAGTCTCGATGCACTCACCGGCGCCACACCGCTCGACACGGTCAAAACCCAACTCGGCCTCAGCAAAACCTTGAGCGAGATCCGCACATCACCACAGTTCGGCGACTTCGGCGGGCGCGGCTGGGAGTGGATCGCCAACTGGTATGCGCTGGGCGGCATCTGGCTGCTGTACCGGCGCGTGATCGATTGGCGGATTCCGTTCGGCATGCTGACCGCGCTGCTGACTATCGCCCTGGTGTTTTTTCTCATCGATCCTGACACACATGCCTCGCCGCTATTTCACCTGTTCAGCGGCGCCACCCTGCTCGGCGCCTTCTTCATCGCCACCGATCCGGTCACTGCGGCGAGCACCCCGCGCGGTCGGCTGCTGTTCGGCGCCGGCATTGGCCTGATCACTTACCTGATCCGCAGTTTCGGCGGCTATCCGGATGGCGTAGCCTTCTCCGTGCTGCTGATGAACATGGCCGCACCGATGATCGATCACTACACCCGGCCACGCGTCTTCGGCAAAGCCGATGGGTAGCAAGCTCGACGTCAAGCGCATTCTGCTGACCGCCGCGATGCTGACGCTGTTCGCGATCATCGGCACCGGGCTGGTGGTACTGACCGTCGACGCGACGCGCGGGCGCATCGCCGCCAACGAGCGCGCGACCTTGCTGGCGCGCCTCGCCATCATGCTGCCGACCGGCAGCTTCGACAACGACGTTATCGGCGACACCCTCCAGGTGCGTGACCCGCAGTTGCTGGGCAGCAAGGCACCGGTCACCGTCTATCGCGCACGCCTGAAGGGTAAGCCGGTCGCGGCGGTCCTCGCGCCGGTGGCCCCCGACGGTTACAGCGGCGACATCAAACTGCTGGTCGGCATCCGTTACGACGGCACGCTGACCGGGGTGCGCGTGCTCGATCACCACGAAACGCCCGGACTCGGCGACGCCATCGAGGAGAGCCGTTCCGACTGGATCACGCGTTTCACCGGCCTTTCCCTCGATAAGCCCGGAGACGCCGGCTGGAAGGTCAAACGCGACGGCGGCAGCTTCGATCAATTCACCGGAGCGACGATAACCCCACGGGCGGTGGTGAAGGCAGTACACGGGTGTCTGCTATACTTCGCACAGAATCGCGAGAAGTTGTTCGCGGCGAGTATGGGCAAGTAGTGGGGCGACCTGAGAACATTCATCATGGCTGAAACATCCTACGGCACAATCGTCAAAGACGGCTTGTGGACCAACAACCCGAGCTTCGTGCAATTGCTCGGCATGTGCCCGTTGCTGGCGGTCAGTTCATCGGTCGTCATCGGCGCGAGCATGGGGCTCATCACCACCCTGACCTTGATCGCCACCAACTCGAGCGTCTCCGTGATCCGCAACTGGATACGCCCGGAGATCCGCATCCCGGTGTTCGTGGTGCTGATCGCCGCCGTGGTTACCGTCATCCAGCTCGCCATGAACGCGTATTTTCATGAGATCTATCTCATCCTCGGAATCTTCATTCCGCTGATCGTCAGCAACTGCTTTGTGCTCGGCCGCGCCGAGGCCTTCGCCTCAAAGCACGACGTACCGCACGCCGCGCTCGACGGCCTGATGAACGGCCTGGGATTCACCTACGCGCTGGCCTTACTCGGCGGCCTGCGCGAACTGTTCGGCCACGGCACCTTGTTCGATGGCGCGCAGATGATATTCGGCGAGGCCGGTCGCGCGTTCGCGGTAACCGTGTTCCATAACTACCCCAACTTCCTGCTGGCGATATTGCCGCCCGGCGCGTTCTTCGGGTTGGCCGTGCTGATCGCCCTGAAGAACGCGATCGACCGCTGGGTGGCGGAACGCGCCACCCAGCCTGTTGCCGAACCGCGGGGTGTGGGTGTTCCGGCTTAGCGTCTCTCACATGATTATAAATCTTCGTGGCAACAGTTCTTGTTGTTGAATACCCATGAACAACGCCAAACGCCACGAAATCTACACCCGCCTGCGCGCCGCCAATCCCACGCCCACCACCGAACTCAATTACACCTCACCCTTCGAACTGCTGATCGCCGTGATTCTGTCGGCGCAGGCCACCGACAAGGGCGTCAACAAGGCCACGGCACCGCTCTTTAAGAAAGCCAATACGCCGCAGAGAATCCTGAAGCTCGGCCTGGACGGCCTCAAGGCGCACATCAAAACCATTGGCCTGTTCAACACCAAGGCCAAAAACATCATCAAGACCTGCGCTATCCTGGTCGAACAACACGGCGGCAAAGTCCCCGCAGACCGTGCCGCACTTGAAGCCCTGCCTGGCGTCGGCCGAAAGACCGCCAATGTCATTCTCAACACCGCCTTCGGCCAGCCGACCATCGCCGTCGACACGCATATCTTCCGCATCGCCAACCGCACCGGACTGGCACCGGGCAAGAACGTCCTCGAAGTGGAAAAGAAACTGCTGAAGTTTACCCCCGCGGAATTCATGCACGACGCCCACCACTGGCTGATCCTGCACGGCCGCTACGTGTGCGTGGCGCGCAAGCCACGTTGCGGCGCCTGCGTGATCGAGGATCTATGCGAGTATCGTCACAAGACCTCCTACGAGGAAAACAGTGCTGTCCGCAAAATATAATTCCGTCGCGCAAGTACCCCCGTCCCTGGATCCCGCCTTTAATAGCTGACCCGTTAGTAATATTCTTTTGACTAGAGCATAATAAATGAGGAAATGTGGTTCTGCGTTACGACCCGTGCCCATGTCTTCCAGGAATCATTCTCAGTCTACCGCTGATTATTAGATAACCTATTACCCGGATCATTGAATAGCAAGATGACGAAATATCTATTATCTACCTATATGCTGCTGCAGAGCCAGACTCTCAATGCGGGCTTGATAGATACTTTCAAGTATGAGAATGGCGAAACCAACTGGCAGCATGTATCAAACTGGTCCAGCGGAATTCTGATTCTATTATTGTCGCTGGTAGTGATAAATCTGTTCTTCACCCGACGACAAGCCCGCAAATCCAATATTGCCCTGAAGGCGATTCGCAATGACCTGGAATTACGGGTGCAGGAGCGCACAGCCACTCTGGATGAATCCAACCGCTTATTAAAGGAAACCAATCAGCTGTTGGAAGATGAGGTCGCCCAACACGTGACCACCGCGAATCGGCTGCGCTCATCCGAGTCCTATATCAAAAACATTCTGAAATCCATGCCACTGATGTTGATTGGACTGAACAAGAATGGACAGATCACCCAATGGAACAAACGGGCTGAAGACATTGCGGGCATCAAAGCCGAGAGTGCCCTGGGCAAAAACCTGTGGGAGGCTTATCCGATTATTACGGTCTCGCCCAGTCAGATCAACGAGGCCATGGAAAAGAATGAAACAATCACCATCAAGCACAGTCAACGGGGCCAATACTATTTTGACATCACCATTTATCCGCTTCAGGACCAGATTGAAACCGGAGTGGTAATCCTGATCGATGACGTGACCAAGAAGATTCTGGCTGAGAATATGCTGATCCAAAGTGACAAAATGTCGTCCATGGGTGAACTGGCATCGTCAATGGCGCATGACATCAACACACCACTTCAAGCAATCTTATTCGACCTGAGAACCTTCCAACATTTACTGGCTGACGGCAGCCAGGAGATCGACGAATCGAGCAGTGACAGCAAGTCTGAGAAACTCAGAAGTGTACTGACTGATGCCGCTGAGAAAGGGCAACACGTGGCGTCGATCGTCAGCAATCTACAGGCATTCGCCCGTGGGCGAAGCGACAAAAGACAGCTCTCCAACATTCCCGACGTTATGGAACATACCATTGAACTGGCGAGTGATGTGTTGTCAGCCCCATCGGGGCTCAGATTCAGTGATATAACAATTGAAAGAAGCTATGAGAAAGATCTGCCAATGATTCCCTGCTATGTGACCGAGTTGCAGCAGGTCTTTCTCAGTTTGTTTCGTCACTCCTGTGATGCCATTGGCAAGGTGGGACGTGCCGACCACAAGCCAACCATCAAGATTCTGATCAACAAGAGTTATGGCGCTTTATGGATCAAAATACAACATAATGGTATTGGGCTTAGCAATGAAGAGCAGATGTATTTATTCGAACCTTTCTTCAGCAACAAACCGTCCGAAGAAAGTTATGATGCCGGCAAGCGGTTGTCTTTTGCATACTTCATTATTACCGAGCAGCATCAGGGTCAAATGGCGGTGACTTCCGATTTAAATGCAGGCACAACATTCCATATGCAATTACAACTAAGCTAAGTCGGCCCGCCTCAGGCCACATAGAAAAGCACAGCGCAGTAGTGACTGATGCTGCCCGCCAGCACCAACAGATGCCAGACCCCGTGAAAATGCCGCACGCGTGAATCCAGCGCGAAGAAAATGATGCCCACCGTATAAAATAATCCACCCGCCAGCAGCCACATGAAGCCGGCAAACGGCAAGGCCCGCAACAACGGTCTGATGGCCACCAGGCATGACCAGCCCATCAGAAGATAAATCACCAGCGGCAGGATTCTGTGTCCCTTGTCTGGCAATGCATCAATCACAATGCCGATGACCGCCAGTCCCCAGATGATACCGAACAGCCACCAGCCCCAGACACCGCGCAGCGTGACCAGCGTGAAGGGCGTATAGGTACCCGCTATCAACAGATAAATGGCGAAATGATCGAGCTTGCGGAAGATGGCCTTCGGTCTGCCGCGCAGGCTGTGATACAGCGTGGAGAACACGTAGAGCATCAGGAGAGTGACACCGTAGATGCTGAAGCTGACGATCTTCCACGGGTCGCCCTGACGCGCCGCCAGCA
>JBGPWJ010000130.1:0-7229 GCA_041492115.1 Gammaproteobacteria bacterium | reverse complement strand
ATCTGCCGCTCGATTACCTGGACACCTTCAGCAAAAACATCGAGGCCATAACCCGCGAGCAGGCGCACGCCGCCTTCAAGCAGCGCGTGCAGACCGACAAGCTGGTGTCGGTGCGCGTTGGCGGCCCGTAATTGCGAGCTCAGAAACGAATGGCATTCACGTAATAGGCGCGTAGGGGCGGGTCTCAGACCCGCCCCTACACACTGTAATAATACGATCATCGATCCCGTCATGACGCGACACCACAAACCAAACCAACTGCGCATCATCGCTGGCATCTGGCGCGGTCGCAAACTCAGCTTCCCGGATGTGGCAGGGCTGCGTCCCACGCCGGATCGGGTCCGCGAGACCGTGTTCAACTGGCTGGCGCCGGTATTGCCCGGTGCGCGTTGTCTGGATTTATTCGCCGGCAGCGGCGCACTGGGTTTCGAGGCCGCGTCGCGCGGTGCTGCGCTGGTGGTGCTGGTGGAGCGTGACGCGCAGGTGCTGCAACAGTTACGGGCAAATGGCGCCACGTTGGGTGCGTCGCAAGTGCAGGTGGTCGCGGCGGAGGCGCTCAATTATCTGGCAGGCAGTGCGTCGCCTTTCGACATCGTGCTGCTCGATCCACCCTATGACCGGCCGGAATTGCTGGCGGCGTGCTGCACGCAACTGGAGGCCGGCGACTGGCTCGCGCCGCAGGCGCGCATCTATCTGGAAACGCGCGGCAAGACCGGTCTACCGCCCTTGCCGAATAATTGGGAATTGGTTCGCAGCAAACAGGCCGGGCAAGTGGCCTATCACTTGGCTGTGCGCGCAACGTGATATTTTGGAATGGGCTGCCATCATGTCTGTCTATCAATGCCGAGGCAATTGCGGATAGTTCAACAACTTCACCAGCTGTCCGCGCACGGCCACTCTGAGCATCTCCAGATGCTCACTGAGTGGAAAGTCGGGAAATTGCCTGACCAGTTGGTCCGCGCCGAACGGCCCGTTGTGCGCCGCCAGCCACTCGAATACCCGCAGCGCCGCGGGCGCAATGTCGAGGCGCGCGGTGCAGCGCTCACCGTGCTGGTCATCGACGGTCTTGAGCAGCAGTGGCACCTGCGCCGCGGTGTGCGGCGCGGGCAATGATTCGATGCGCCCGGTGGGATTGGTCTGAAAGCGACTGTCGGCCGCGATGCGGACAATGCGCTCTGCTTCAGTGAGGTTGTGACGGACGATGTTCGCGTGGGTTATCGCGGCAGCGTGCTGCGGCAATGCGGTGAGTGCGGCGCTGAGCATGGCATCGCTCTCAGTATTACGACCCAGTCCATACAGTGGACGGCGCCAGCGTTCATCCTGCAGCAGCATCAGGCGCAATTGCTCCAGCGCGCTGTCCAGCAATGTCGGCGGGCGCAGGATGATGCTCACGGCCAGCGACTCGCTCAAGGCCTCGCTGCGATGCCAAGTGCCGCGCGGCATGAACAGCACCGAGCCCGGCGCCATATCGACAGTCTCGAAGTGCGCGTGTTGAAAATCCGGGAACGCCCCGCCGACTTGCGGGTAGAGATCATCGTATGGGGCGCTGCCGGGACCGTACTGCATGCCGTACGGCGTCGGCAGTTCCGTCACCGGCGCGAGATGAAAGCGTTTGTGGCCGGCGAGCTGAATGGAGATCACATCCTCAGCATCGTAATGACAGGACAGACCATCGCCCGGCGGCGAGGCGAAGGCGCCGCAGCGCGCACTGCCCGCGCGAACGCCGAGTTCCGTTTCGAGTTGCCGTAGCAGCGCCTCCAGGCCGGGCACGCACGGGGTCACGTCCGGGAAGTACACCGTCAGCCCCATCTGCCAGAGTGCGGCGGCGTTGACCTTGTCGATCGGCACCATGTCAGGGCTCTTGGGCCCGCTCGTGAAGGCGACGCGGCCGCGGTGCACGCGCAACAGCGACTGGACATCGGTCAGTTCAGTGTGGTGTAAAGGCGCCGGTAGGCGCGCCGCATTGTCGTGGGTGGCAAACCAATGCGTGGGCCAGCCTGCGCTAAATGCGCTCACGCCCGGCGCGTCGAATAATGTTCTGAGCAAAGCAGTGGAGTGCGGCGTGTCGCTGAGAATTTGCGGAGGGTTGTTTGGCATCGGAGGTTCCCGTTCGCTCGGTTCTTAAGACGGCTTTCTCATCACGGAGCAGGCGGCGATTGGGTTATTCTCATGAGCAAGGTCCGTGGTTTTGGCGGCGGCTCAGTGTAGATCAGCCAGATCGGCCTTGACAATCAGAGCCGGGTCCATTGCCGCGGGGCGTCCAGACCTCTATGCTCTGGTGCAACGATCTTTCAGGGTATGCACGCATGAATCTGACCGCCGTTTATCCCGGCACCTTCGATCCTATCACCAACGGCCACACCGACCTGGTGCAGCGGGCGGCGCGCCTGTTCGACACGGTGATCGTCGCAGTGGCCGCGCGTTCCAACAAAAACGCCGCCTTCACGCTGGAGGAGCGCGTGGCACTGGCGCGCGAGGTGCTGGGGCATCTGCCCAATGTCGAGGTGTGCGGCTTCGATACCCTGCTGATGCAGTTCACCAGGCAGCGTGGCGCCCAGGTGATTCTGCGCGGGCTGCGGGCGGTGTCGGATTTCGAGTACGAATTCCAGCTCGCCAGCATGAATCGCCAGCTCGGTCCCGAGGTCGAGACGCTGTTTCTCACTCCGGCCGAGCAGTACGGCTTCATATCCTCCAGCCTGGTAAGGGAAATCGCCTCTTTCGGCGGCGATGTCTCGAGCTTTGTCCATGCCAGTGTTGTGGCTGCGCTGAAAAACAGAATGCGTTAAAATTGACCCCGTATTACCAAGATTGTGGAGTCTGCCATGGCGCTGATGATTACCGACGAATGTATCAACTGTGATGTCTGCGAGCCCGAGTGCCCGAACGGCGCCATTTCACAGGGTGAGGAGATCTATGTGATCGATCCCCAACTGTGCACCGAATGCGTCGGCCATTTCGATACGCCGCAGTGCCGCGAAGTCTGTCCGGTGGATTGCATCCCGTTCAATCCGGACTACGTGGAAACCAAGGAGCAGTTGCAGGAAAAATATCAGCGCATCGCGGCGAAGACCACGTGATCGGCGCGCGCGCTCAGGAAATGCACAAGGCCCCTCCACGGGGCCTCATTGTTTCAGCCGCCCCCCAGCCCCCTCCCGCAGGGCGGAATAGGGAGTTTGGATTCTGCGCCGCCCAATTCGTTGGCGCTGCATTATTGCTGTTCGCAACGATTGTCTCGGCAGTCGAGCGTCCACCCGCGGCGGCGATCGCCAGCGCTCATCCACTCGCCACCGCTGCCGGATTCGAAATTCTGCAGGCCGGCGGCAATGCCTTCGATGCCGCGATCGCGGTGAGCGCCGCCCTGGCCGTGGTGGAGCCGTACAGTTCCGGGCTGGGTGGCGGTGGATTTTATTTATTGCACCGCGCGCGCGACGGTCGCGATGTGATGATCGACGCACGTGAGCGCGCCCCACAGGCAGCGCACGCCGCTATGTACCTCGATCCGACCGGCGCCATCATCCCGAACCGCTCGTTGGATGGGCCGCTGGCCGCCGGCATCCCCGGCGAACCGGCGGCGCTGGCGCATCTGGCGGCACGCTATGGACGGCTGCCGCTGGCGAACAGTTTAGCGCCGGCGCTACGCTATGCCCGCGAGGGTATTGCTGTGGATGAGCGCTACGTGCGAATGTCGCAAGCGCGACTGGAGGCATTGCGCGCGGCGCCGGAAGCGGCGCGGATTTTCCTCAGTGACGGTGCAGCACCTGCACCGGGCACCCGATTATCGCAGCCCGATCTGGCGCACACCCTGGAGGCGCTGGTGGCGCGCGGCGCCGCGGGTTTCTACAGCGGTGAGTTGGCCGGACGTCTGGTCGATGGTGTGCGGGCGGCGGGCGGCAATTGGACTCCTGAGGATTTGGCCGAATATCGCGTCATTGAACGCAAGCCGCTGCAGGGCGAGTATCGTGGCCTGCACATCACCACCGCGGCGCCGCCCTCATCCGGCGGCGTGGTGCTGCTGGAGATGCTCAACATCCTGTCCGGCTATGATCTCGACAAGCTCAATGCGGTGTCGCGCGATCATCTGTTGATCGAAGCCATGCGCCGCGCCTACCGCGATCGCGCCGAATACCTGGGCGATCCCGATGTCGTCACCATGCCGCTGGATACGCTGCTGGCGCCGGCCTATGCGGCCGGATTGCGCGCCGCGATCCGCGTCGACCGCGCCACGCCCAGTGCCACGCTGCCGGGCGCGATGCCTGGACCGCAGGGCAATGACACCACGCATTTCAGCATCATTGATCGCGAAGGCAATCAGGTGGCGGCGACCTTGTCGGTCAACATGCCGTTTGGTTCCGGCTTCGTTGTCCCCGGCACTGGTGTACTACTGAACGACGAAATGGACGATTTCTCCGCCAAGCCAGGTGCACCCAATGTCTTTGGTCTGGTTGGCGGGCAGGCCAATGCCATCGCGCCCGGCAAGCGCCCGCTGTCCAGCATGACACCGACCTTTGTGACCGATGCGCGCGGCGAGACCTTGCTCGGCACACCGGGCGGCAGCCGCATCATCAGCATGGTGTTGCTCGGCGTGCTGGACATCGCCGCCGGCAAGACGCCCGAGACCATGGTGGAGCGGCCGCGGTTTCATCACCAGTTTCTGCCCGATGTCGTGGAATACGAAGCGACGGCGTTCAGTCCCGAGGAGCTGGAAGGCTTGCAGAAACTTGGACACAGTCTGAAGCCGGTGGACGGCACCTACGGTAATATGCAGGCGGTGTTCTGGGATCGTCAGCACAAGCGCGTGACTGCGGCCAGCGATCCGCGCGGCGGTGGTCAGGCGCGCGTTGATCCGCCGGCGACGTTGCCGTAAGGAGGTAGAATATTCAGCCGTTGGTGGCAGAAGTCAGACGCTTGCCGCGTTCATGACGCACCGGCCCACAGGGCTTGCGGTTGGCGTCGTGGTAATCGTAATGAATGACCTGGCGATTGGGCCGGCGCCGCGATTGCTGGATGACCACGCCACGGACTGAATAGGGCTCGGTGAGTTCCACCGTCGGGTAGGCCTCGTTGGCGGGACGCAGATATTTCCGGCCCTCATGCATCACAACCTGCCGCAGCATAGTCTCGTTTTGAAAATCGATCACCACGAAGGCGCCGTCACAGGGCGGGTAGCCGGGATCGACGATGATCACCGTCCCGTCCGTGAATTCCGGTTCCATGCTGGTGCCCAGCACCTGCAAGGCATAGGGTTCTTTCGAGGTACAGCCGCCTTCACTCATGATCGATGTCCAGTTCTACAGAGGCGTTAAAGGTAGGCGGATTCGGCTCAGCATTCAACCCTGCGCATGACGGGGATTCGCTGTTCCCCTATGCAATAAATATTCAATGCAAAGACGCAAAGCTCGTAAAGATCGCCAAGGAGGCCTGGCGATCGCTCAGCGTTGGCACTGCGGACACAAATAACTGGCGCGCTGCCCTTGTCGGATCAGGCGGATTGGCCGGCCGCAGGCGGTGCACGGCTCACCCTCGCGTCCGTAGACATGCAGGTATTGCTTGAAATAACCGGGCTTGCCGTCGCCACCGCTGAAATCGCGCAGGGTGGTGCCACCTTGTTTGATCGCCGCGGTCAGTACTGTTTTTATCGCGCGCGCGAGACGCTCATAACGCGGCGCCGCGATGCGACCGGCGGCGCGACGCGGATCGATACCGGCCAGGAACAACGCCTCGCTGGCGTAGATGTTGCCGACACCGACCACCGTGTGGCTGTCCATGAGAAATTGTTTGACGCTCACCTTGCGGCTCTGCGCACGCGCTCGCAGGCACTCGCCGGTGAATTCCTCAGTCAGCGGCTCCGGACCGAGATCGACAAGCAAGGGATGCGTGAGCGGATCGGCGCGCGTCCAGTGCAGCGAGCCGAAGCGCCGCGGGTCGGTGAGACGCAGGCATAGCCCGTTGCCGAGGACGATATCGACGTGCTCGTGTTTGCCGGCGGGGGTGTCACCCGACACCAGACGTACGCTGCCGGACATACCAAGGTGCAGAATCACCGTGCCGGTGTCGGCACGCAGCAGCAGGTATTTGCCGCGCCGCTCCACAGCGTGCAGTGTCTGCCCCGTCAGTTCGCGCCCGAGCGAGCGCGGCACCGGCCAGCGCAGCCGCGCTTCCCGCACCGTGACCCGGGTGACGCGTTGGCCGATAAGATGCGGTGCGATGCCGCGGCGGGTGGTCTCGACTTCGGGCAGTTCAGGCATGTGGGGATTGTCGCATGCCATTGGCGGATTGAAACAGCGGCTGCTCTTTTTGGGTTTCGTAGGGGCGGGTCTCAGACCCGCCCCTACGGTACTTCGGGCTTATGCTAGTGATCTTTGCTCGGCGCTTGCGGTGCCGGTAATTCCAGCAGCGCCTTGGCGCTCTCCGCGCTGAGGTGATATTGCAGGCCAAGGTCGGGCCGGGCCAGGATCAGTTCGGGTTGTCTGGCCATGATGTCGAAGTGCAGTGCCTGGGCCGGCTCTTTCAGTTGCACGGTGATGCTGCCCTGTGCGCTGCCCTGCACGTAATGCTTCACCCACAGTGCCGTGGTGGTGCGCCAGGCATCGACCAGTGTCTGGAGGGCATCGGCGGACAGACCCGGTTTGTCGGGTTGCACTTGCCAGTGGCTCTGGGCATCGCGCGTCAGCGCGATATCGGGCAAGCTGAGTGCGCTGATCGTAGCCTTGTCCGGCAGCAGATGCGTGCTGACGAAGGAGGGCATGTCGGCGTCGAGCTGGTAGAAATACATGTCGGTGATCAAATGCACGGTCGCGCCGAGTTGGACATAGCGACGGCCGTTGATGGGATCGATGTCGCCGAAGGCGAACACCTGGTCGTCGAGCGTGAGGCGCGCCGCGGGCTTATCGAGTTTGTATTTGTGCAGGTCTTCGGGCTTGGCCGGGAAGTGCGCTTGGCTGGTTTCTTGTACCAGTCGCAGCAGCGAATTCACATGACCATCATCGGCGGGTAGTTGCCGCGGTTCTGTGATGCGCCAATGCCCGTCCTGTTTTTGTAGGGTGATAGGGTCCTTGCCGGCGCGTTCGATATGAATTCGACTGATCTGCTGCGGCGTGAGCGCGGTGATCTTGACGGGCGGTGGCGCGGGCGCGATGCCAGGCTGGTAGATCGCCACCGCCGCCAGGGCGGCCACGCCGAGCAGCAACAGCAGATTGAGTAGGCCGCGTGTGGTCATGGCTTCAGCGCTT
>JBGPWJ010000077.1:0-10351 GCA_041492115.1 Gammaproteobacteria bacterium | reverse complement strand
TGGTTATGGATAACCGCGTCGATCGCGGTACCGAGTCTGGCCGACACGGTGACTCTGGACAATGGCGATCACTTGAGCGGCACCATCGCGCGGCGGGAACATGGCAAGCTCGTGATCAAAACCACCTACGCCGGGGAGGTGAAGATCGACCTGAAGCGCATTCGCAATCTACAATCTGACAAACCGATGACGGTCGTGCTGGGCAACAACAAGCGTTTATATGGCAAGATCACTGGAGACGGCGCTGAGATCACGGTGCAGCCGACCGATCAAGGCGCACCTCGGCGCGAGCCGACGGGCAAGGTGAGCAACATTCTTCCCGGAATCGTGACCGGTCGGGAATGGAAAAAATCGGGGCATGTCAATATCGGCTGGTCGGACAGCTCAGGAAATACCGATGTCACGCGGTTGCACACGGACGCGGAGATCGTCGCACGGCGCGGCAAGGATCGCTACACTGCGGGAGCCGTGGTCAACTACGCGAAAGATCAAAATGTGGAGTCAGAGTCGAATGCGCTCGCGTACGCCAAGTACGATCGTTTCTTCACGCCCAAGTGGTATACCTACACCAACACCACCTTAGCGCACGATAAGTTCAGAGACATCCGTTTACGTGACACGCTGGGTATTGGTTCTGGTTGGCAAGCCATCGCCTCTTCGCATACGAATTTGGCCCTGGAAGGCGGCCTTGAATATGTCCACACCGATTTCTACGCCGCGCCCAACGATCAGTTTCCCACGGTACGGCTGGCGTTGCGATTTGATCATTACTTGATCCCAGACAAAGTACAGTTTTTCCACAAGAGCGTGGGCTATGTGAGCCTGGGAACTGCGAAGAAGAGCTTTGCTCGTGCAGCGACAGGGATACGCATACCCCTGCGCGACAATTTTGTTGCGACAACCGAATACGACGTGAGTTGGGAGGGAGAACCTACGCCGGGCCGCGCAAGCACCGACGGGCTTTTGTTGTTTACGCTGGGGTATAAGTGGTGAGCCCGGGAAGGGGATGAAGAGTGAAGAGGAAGCCCTGAAAGATTTCCTCTCCACGCTAGTCGAACGTATCACGCTCGACCCGGCCAGCCATGAGTTGTAGTAGTTCAGACTTTATCTGACATGCAGTGTCTGACAATGTCGGGCCATCCTTCCGTTCAACGTCGAGACCAGTTGACTCACGCTCTTCACTGCTTTAAAACCCATACGAGTCACTCGCCCACCAATGACACCAGGTACAACATCATGCATATTCGATACGCCCTGCTTGTTTCAGCCGTCTGCCTGACTGCCATGACCAGCCTATCTGTCGCCCAAACTGGTCAGCCAATCGACAGCACAGGCGGCTATCATGTACTCGCCTCTTATCCAGTCGGCGGTGACGGCGGATGGGATCTGCTCACGCTCGATTCCAGCGCTCGACGACTCTACATCGCACGGGCAACCCGGGTCATGGTTGTCGATGCAGATACCGGAAAACTCATCGGTGAGATCCCAGGTACGGGCGTTCACGGAGTAGCCGTGGTCTCAGACACCAATCGTGGCTTCATAACCAACGGGAAGGATGACAGCGTAGCTATCTTCGACCTGAAGACCTTGGAGATTGTCGGTCATGCGAAGACGGGAACCAAGCCCGATGCGATCATCTACGATGCGGTGAGCAAACACGTCTTTGTCTGTAATAACGGTGCATCTACGCTGACCGTACTTGCCCCAACTGACGGCAAGGTAGAAGCGACCATCGACGTCGGCGGCGCTCCAGAGCTCGTGACCGTTGACGGCAAAGGTCGGCTCTACACCAACCTCGAGGACAAGAACGAGGTCGGTGTGGTTGACACAATTGGACTCAAGGCCCTGGCACATTGGCCGCTGGCTCCTGGTAGCGGGCCGAGCGGCATCGCGGTCGACGCCGAGCATCACCGCGTCTTTAGCGTCTGCCACGACAGCAAGACCATGGTGGTACTCGACGCCGACTCCGGAAAGGCAGTCGCGTCGCTGCCTATTGGTGCCCGCGCCGATGGCGCGGCGTTCGATCCCGCAACGGGCGACGTCTTCAGCCCAAATGGGGACGGCACGTTGACGGTAATCCACGAACAGAACCCGAACACATTCGCCGTCGTGCAAACCGCGGCCACGAAGGCCGGCGCACGCACCATCGCCCTCGACGAGAAGTCACACCGGCTGTACCTCGTGACCGCTGACAAGAAGCCCGACGCCGCTGGCGAACCCAGCGACAAGAGGCATCCGCAGTACCTTCCCGGGACATTCGCCGTGCTGGTGGTCGGTCGCTGAGATCCACGCGACGACGGCCTCAGCTTGGCGCTCTATCTCAGACCGACCTTCCGCTTTTACGACATTGTCAGGTGGGGCGGGCAGTGTTGCGCATACCGATAGAAAACAGCAACACCCCGGCCAGCAGGATCGCGGCGAGCAGTGTAAAAGCGCTAGTGTAACCGTAGGCGCCAACCACCCACCCAGTCAGTACCGGACCCAGCGCCTGACCGATGTCCATCACCGTCGCCAGCACACCCAGGGACGCACCGTACGCGCCGTTACGCGTGAGATCGGCCACCAGTGCTGTTGTGGATGAAGTCACTGTGGCGAAGCCGATGCCATAGATAAGGCTGAGCAGTGCCAGTCCGGGAAAGCTGCTACTGTGCGGCAGGACCAGCAAGCTGAGGCTGCCAATCAGCAGGCCAGGCAGGATCACCTGCGTCCGGCCGATGCGGTCTGACAAGTGACCCATGAGCGGCTTGGTGACGACGATGCACAGCAGCTGCGCTCCCAGGATTACGCCGATCTGCCAAGCAGGGAGACCCTGAGCGGTGGCGTACAAGACCAGGAAAGCTTCCAGTGCGCCGAAGGTCAAATACTGCGCGGCCTCGCCAAGGCTGGCCGCGACGATATGCCGGTCGCGCAGCACCAGACGCAGGCTGGCGATCAGGCCGGGGCCGGAAATGGTTACAGGCCCTGTTGCTGTTTCATTGTGCTCACCATCCTCGCGCAACGCCAGACCCACGGCCAGTGCCAACGCTCCACCCACCGCGCAGGCCAGGTAGACCGAACGAATGCTTGCCAGAGACAGCAAGGCACCGCCCAGGAACGGCGCAAGGGAGCGACCAATAATAGTCGCCGATGAAAAGCTGGACAGGCGCGCCGCACGATCACTGTGGTAGCGCTGCGCAATCGTCGCGCTCGCCACTGTGCTGAACACGGCGGTCGCAAAGCCGTGATAAAAACGCACCGCAGCCAGCTGCCAAGCGGACTGTACGATCAGATACAGCCAGGGCGCGCTGGCAAATATGGTCAATGCCGCGATCAGTAGGCGTCGCTGCCCGAAGCGATCAGCCAGCACGCCGGCGGGGAAACTCATCAAGATACCCGGCAGAGTGGAGGCCATAATAATCCAGCCGATCTGGCCCGGGCCCGCACCGAGCGACTGCGCGAACAAAGGCAACACCGGCGTCTTGGCCAGCGTGGAACTGAAAATCGCCAAGGCACCGCAGATCGCGAGCAGGAGAAAAAAGGAGAGCGTGTTACGCATGCGGCTTCAGTGTCGATAGGCTTGAGGGCGGCACGAGTCTAGCACTACCGCTGGGCGATCCCCGCATTGCACCACAGATAAAGGGTCGGTCCCAGCCGTGATCATGCTCATCGCGGCCTGATCCGAGGAAAAAGCCGATGAGCCTGGCAAATAGCATTGCGTCGCCGTTCTCGATTTATGACGGCGGCTGTACCGAACCCGCGTAGAACACCTCGCAATGTTTGCCGGTGACCCAGTTCAACGTCTGCTTGAATAGCTTTACGACCGGTGCACTGAGTGAGGTGAGGACGTTGATTTTTTCGACTTGCGGTTTCCCGAACGGGCCGTGGATTTTCTGTTGTGCCATGGCGCAGCCGTGCGTATCGATCAACGCCACGGTGACATCATCGTAGCGCTGGCGCACGAAATCGAGTCGGCCCTTGAGCGCAAGGCGGTGCGCACGCGTCGCCAGGGCCACGTCCCGCGCGCGCGCCACACCATGATCGACTCTCCAGTCGGATATCAGTACACGAATCCGGCTATTGCCGCCGGCACCGTGGAGCAGACTCGCGAAATTGTAACCTTTGGTGAGCGCGGGACCGAACGGCCCGGCGAAAAATAGCGCGCCTGCGTCGACCAGATTAAAACTCTGACTGGATTCGAACTGGGTGAGCTGGCGATCCAGATCAATCCCGTGCAAGGCGAGATCCGTGCCGCTCAGAGACACCGTTCCGGCCGCGCTGCGCCGCAGCTCGTTCACGGTTTTGCCTTGCAGCATCAGGTCGGTGGAGAGGTTCATTGCGCCCTCTGCGCGTTTCGCGCCGGCGATGGATTTTGTGAATTCCTCGATGCGGAATTTCGACAATGTGTAACGGAGGTGGTAGACAGGGACAGATCCGGCAAGATCGGCGTGCAGCTTTCCCGATGCCTGTCCGGCAAAGATGCGCATACTTAATGGATCGAAATCGAAACTTCCCGCCTTGCCAACAACTGACGCTTGCACGTCCGACATGACCAGGTTGCGGGTGTGAATCGTTCCGATGGCAATGTTACCAAAGAGGTTAAGACCGCCTGGCAGATCGCGTTCCGCCTTACTGAAAACGAGTTGTCGAGCATCGGCCTTCAATTGCGTGGCCGTCACGGCACCATCAGCCCCGGAATAGACCAACTGGGCGGCGCTGGCATTGTCGACGCGATACACCCCGCCATGTCCCTCGATACCCAGATGCAGATCCGCAATCGTCAGCTTGTCCTGCCGGAGAATTTTGCAGGCCAATTGGGCGGTGAAGGATAGCTTGTCAAGCAATTCAGAGTGCGTGCCGGATGAAAGCTGCAATTGATTGACGTCCAGATCGCAACTCTCCAAGGTGTAACGCGCATCGGATGCCTGATCAATGTAGCTTAGCGTCGTGTTTGCGAATGTCACCTTGGTCATATCGATGACGGGCAAGGTTCCCGTGGTCGATGCGTCGTGCGACGGCGCGGACTCGAGATTGAGGTGGCCGTCGCGGCCACGCTCGACAGTAAAGACAGCCTGTTCCAAAGCGACATGGCCGAAACGGACATCCTTGTGCAGCAGCGGTAAGAGCTGGATACCGAGATTGACCCGCTGCGCCGAGACGATATCGGTACCGTGACGGCTGATATGTACGTCTCCCAGGCTTACATGAAGATCTGGCAGCAAGCTGATGCGCATCCGCCCGCCGATACGGACATCCATGCCGATGGCCGACGACACCACGGACTCTATCCATGGCTTGTAGGCATTGACATCGACAAATACGGTGAAAATCAGTACGGCGATAGCCAACACCGCGAGGGCTGCACTGGATATGAACAGAGCGATCCTCGGTGCTTTAGACATCGGGCGTTGCCTTTATATCCATCATAGCGCCTCAGCGGCGCATAACCGGGGTTGCCCGCCGCGTTGATCAGTCGTGGCCGTTGCGGCGGTCCGATGTGAACCATCTGATGTTGACGCAGATAACCGGCCTCTGCATTCCGATTGTATAGCCGCCGCAGGCAGGGAGCGACAGATAATTTATTAAATTTATAATAATGTCCGTAAGGATGCACAAGCATACCCTCATGAGCATCTTTGGTCTACAATCCGCTGAGTTTAGCCGTGTTGTCAGGGGATCATTCAGTCACATGTCCACGAAAAATATAAACCTGTTAGTGGCAAGCTCTACAGAAACAGCCAGCACCATCAAGAACTCAATCGAGAAATACCGCTCCGACGTTGTCATGCATCGGATCGATCAGGAAAGAGACCTGCGACAAGCGCTGGATAGCCGTGAATGGCATCTTGTCATCAGCGACCTGGAACTCTCGGACTTTTCCGCAACTCATCTCACTACCCTGCTGCGCGATAAAAAGCTTGGCGTTCCCGTCATCCTAATTGTGGGAACAGGTGCCGAAGAAATCGCTGTCAGCTGCCTGGAATCCGGCGTAGACCAGATTATCGCTCGCGATGACCTGCGCATGAAACTTCTCCCTGCCATGATTGACTCCCTGCTCAGACGTGCCAACGAAGAAAATGTGCGTCGACTGATTGAGGAAGAGTTGACTGAAAGCAGGGAGCGCTATCTCGATATCTTCGAAAATACCAGTGACCTGATCCAGTGCCTTGCGCCGGACGGCTCCTTTCTCTATACGAATACCACATGGCGACAAGCCATGGGTTACACCGAAAAGGAAGTGCGGTCGCTCAACCTTGTCGATGTATTGCACCCGGAAAGCATGTCCTGCTGCCAAGACCGCTTCGCACGTCTGAAGTGCGGCGAATCACTCACCAATATTGAGTTCAAGTTCATAACCAGGTCCGGCGAGACAATCCACCTCTCCGGCG
The DNA here is from genome assembly GCA_041492115.1 of Gammaproteobacteria bacterium. Classification (GTDB taxonomy): domain Bacteria; phylum Pseudomonadota; class Gammaproteobacteria; order JBBQDK01; family JBBQDK01; genus JBBQDK01. Next base: position 3,986 of record JBGPWJ010000077.1, on the reverse strand, counting down.
ATTGCGGATCGATCATAAAAAACGGCAAGACAATATCGACGCGGGGGATCTTCAGGGATATCACCGAGACAGTCAAAGCCAAAGACGCCTTGCGGACCAGCGAGGCACGCTACCAGGCCTTATACGAAAATGCTCCGGATATATATTCCACCGTCAGCACAACGGGAGAGTTTCTGTCCATCAACCACATTGGCGCGGGCATGCTGGGCTATGAAGCAAGCGAATTGACCGGCGAATCGTCGGCAAAAGTCATACACCCCGAAGACCAGCAGGCGGTATTCGCCTATATCGAAAAGCAGTTCCGCGATTTCACACCGGATTCCGGCATTGAATACCGTAAAGTAAGGAAGGACGGCACGATATTGTGGGTTCATCAACGTGTCACGCTGGGCCCGTTAATGGAAGAACCAAGACTGCTGGTTGTCTGCCGCGACATCACCGAGAAACGCAAACTAGAAGAACAGCTTGTTCACCAGGCCACCCATGACGCGCTCACGAACCTGATCAATCGGCGTGAGTTCGAGTATCGATTGCAGCGCATGCTGTCCAGCGCCTGCGACTCGCTCGATCATCATGTGTTGTGTTACCTCGATCTCGATCAGTTCAAGATCATCAACGATACCTGCGGGCACAATGCGGGCGATGAACTGCTGCGCCAGATCGCCAGCCTGCTGGAAGGGCAGCTGCGCGCACGCGACACATTGGCCAGGTTGGGTGGCGACGAATTCGCGGTCCTGATGGAGCATTGCCACATCGAAAAGGCCAGGGAACTCGCCAACAAAATGCGCGAGACGATCGAAGCTTTTCGCTTCCACTGGCGATCACGTCGGTTCTCAATTGGCGTCAGTATCGGGGTCGTGCCGATTCGCAAAGAATATACCATTGAAGATGTGCTGAGCTTGGCCGACTCGGCATGTTATGCCGCCAAGGAACAGGGCCGGAACCGTATCTACATCTGCCATGAAGGCGACCATACCATCGCCGGCCAGGTAGACAGCATGCAATGGGTGGCAAGTATCACCGAAGCCCTGGAAAACGGTCAGTTCCGCCTGTATGCCCAACCCATACAGGCCTGTTGTGCAACCGAGAAAGGCGATCGGTATGAAATCCTGCTGCGTCTTCAAGACGGCGAGGAAACCATTCGTCCGGCAGCCTTCTTGCCGGCCGCCGAGCGCTTCAACTTATCAATGAAAATCGACCACTGGGTACTTGATCATGTCATTGAATGGTTCGAGACTCATCCCGGCGCATTGGAGCGGCTCGATCTCTGCTCCATCAATCTCTCCGCGTTGTCCCTGTGTGACGATGCCTTTCTCCAGCATGCGGTCACGCGGCTTAAGTCTTCCGCCATACCGCCCCAAAAACTCTGCTTCGAGATAACCGAAACGGCGGCCATCTCTAATTTCGCACAGGCCATGAATTTCATAATGGAAATGAAACGCATCGGCTGCCATTTCGCCCTGGACGATTTCGGCAGCGGTCTATCATCGTTTGCCTATCTGAAGGATCTGCCGGTTGACATGGTGAAGATAGACGGCGCTTTCATCCGCAATATCGCCAACAATGAAATTGACCATGCCATGGTGAAATCGATCTGCGAGATCGTCGGCAAGATGGGCAAGCAAACGACGGCTGAATATGTCGAGAGTGCTGAAGCTTTGAATATCCTAAAGGCGATCGGCGTCGATTTCGTGCAAGGCTATCACCTGGGAATGCCGGTACCTCTGGAGCAGCTCTTATGCGAGCGTGATTCACAGAACAGCCACGTAGTTTCGATTTTCCGCTGAGGACACCGTGGCACCGGAGTAGAATTATCATCACAACGACATAATCCTGATTGCTTCTACGCAGGAAGCTCACCACGGATTGGTCGGAGTCATGGCAATCGATTCAATCGAAACCTTGCCATTTGAACTCGTGTTGATAGAGGGCGGGTGTGGCGTGGTGGCGGCGGTTCAGGTCGAGGACCAACGCTTTGATCCCCTGATGGAGATAGTCATGGATGTAAGCAGAAAAACACTCGGCACGCTGTTTGAGCAATTGGGGTTGCCAAATGATGATGCATCCATCGATGCTTTCATCCAATCTCACACCCCCCTGAATATAGAGGAGCCAATCTGGGCTGAACCTTTCTGGTCATCGTCTCAGGCTTCTTTTCTCAGGGAAATGCTGGAGGAGGATGCTGACTGGGCTGAAATTGTGGACGAGTTGAGCAACTTGCTGCACAAATCTTAACAGCCCGTTTCGTGGATAGTAATTTAGGGAACGCCTGATCAGTTTAGAGGCACCTTAATGAATTTTGGTGTTGCGCCTTATCGCGGGTGCTTCCTTCTGGCCGGCTTGGCTCTTGCGTTTGATGTAGGCTTCGAGATCGGCTGCCGTAACTGGACCTGCCTGATACGCCATGAGTTCACCGGCTGGAGAGATGATAAAGGTGGTGGGCAACACGATCACTACGCCGAAGGGAGTAACTTGAGACGGTTCTGACCGCAATACCGGATAGCTCATCGACATGCTATCCATGAAGTCTTTCAACCAAGGCAGTGAGATGTCCTCGAAGTCAACACCCAATACGACGGCATCGTGGTCCTTATGCTGCTCGTGAAAAACTACCAGCTGCGGAATCTCTTTAATGCATGGCGGGCAAGATGTCGCCCAGTAATTGACGACCACCCACTTCCCCGTGTATTGCGACAGGGTGTGAACCTTGCCGTTGGTATCCGGCAGCGCAAAGGCGATTTGTCCGTCCCCCATTGCCGTCATCATCGGCGCTGCAGAAAGCAGCCATGCAATCAATATCAGTCGTTTCATTTTGATCGGCATCTCGGTACAGTCTGCGCACCTAATCACTATCGCAGCGTGTGCTGGAGGACCACAGCCTTATCATAGTTATTCCAGATCGGCCCCTTCTTACCAATCAACTCTTGAAATCCGGAAGGCACTCCGTACTTGTTGGTCGAATGGCACGCCCCACACTTCACCGGCCCATGAGAACCATCGGGGTTTAACAATGCCGCCTGCTGATAGCTGGATATATCTACCTGCGGGTTTACCGGATAAAGGCCGTGAGTCGATTCATGGCAGCCCTGACAGGTGATTCCCGCGTGCCCCCTGGAGTGGCGCATGAGCGCATACTTCCCGGGCTGGTCGAGGGGAAAAGCGCTGCCGCCCATGCTTTCGACAAACGGAGGTTGGTGACAATCGGCACAGTGTGGCTCACCAGCCGCCAGCCAGTAATCCTTTCCGTGCGTGGCCACCGCATAAGACGCCGCCACACCTTGGGTTCCATTCGGGTCTTTATCCACAAGAATCACGGACCGGTCGCCGTCTTCATCGGGCGGCGTCAGCACCGGCTTGCCGTGCGCATCGACCTTGATCCTGCCGATGGCGGCGATGGTCTGCCCGGTGCGATCCCAGGTACGGTAGACGCCGCTCGATGCGTCTTCACCCTGCAGCGGACTTTTCGGATTGAGGTAATCCCCTTTCAGTTGCGTCTCCGAAACGCCGAGTCCCGCGGCGATCCCGGCCAGCGGCTGATTGCGCAGCGTCTGACCCGTTTGTTTGACCGCGTCGGTGAGATGATCCGCCTTGTACAGTTCGCGCGACAGCATATTGTGGCAGTTGGTGCAGTACAGACCTTTATCCTTTCCATTGACGGTCGCCACCTCCGCAACCAGCGCGGTTCCGATGGAATTGAGATAGCCGGGAATCCCGGTCATGTCCGCGTCGCGATGTGGATTGCCGTGCACATCGCGCCGTGTAAAGCAGCCCTTGGCGTCCCGGCTGTCGCCAGCGGCGAAAAAGTTTTTTCCGTCGGCTGTCAGCGGAAATTCATCCATAGAACGGTCGCTGCGATGCGCCGGATGACACGACTGACAATTGCCGGAAAACCCCAGACTGTCGGTGAGCGGAACGTTGCGCTGGTGACTCCGGTGTACCGCCTCTGTAAGAGGAGAAATCAGGTGCTCGGAATCGGGCAGCCGGGG
>JBGPWJ010000286.1:0-2929 GCA_041492115.1 Gammaproteobacteria bacterium | reverse complement strand
GGCCTCCCGCGATGGCAAGGTCGAGGGCCGTCTCAAGATAAAGGGCACGTCCTGATCAAGAAATTACTCGCCGACATGCAACCGCGCGAGCGCCAGCTGGTGATCGCCGCCGCCGCGCTGCTGGTGTTCTTCATCGCCTATCTGCTGCTTTGGCAGCCCTACGGCGGCCAGCGTCTGCAAACGTTGCGCGACAAGGTCGCCGAACAGCGTGCCACGCTCGCCTGGATGCAGCAGGCCGCAATGCGCGCGCAGCAACTGCGCGGCGGCATGCAGGCCGGCAGCGGGCAATCCCTGATGACCGTGGTCGATCAGACCGCCAAGAACAATGACCTCAGCACGGCGATGAAGCGCATCGAACCGGCCGGCGATCACAGCGTGCGCGTCTGGATCGAACAGGCGCCCTTCGACACCCTCGCCAACTGGCTGGATGAACTGAACCGCAGCTACGGCGTGCATGTCCAGCTCATCACGCTGGACCGCGAGGCCGGGCCCGGCCGCGTCAATGCGCGCATCACCCTGGAAGGCGCGGGCGCATGAAGGACGGCACGCGCATTGGTCTGACCCTGGTCGGGGCTTATTTTGTTTTCCTGATTATTACCGCGCCGGCAGCGCTGACCTTCGACAAGCTACGCACGCGCATCGCGCCGCTGAATCTATCCGACGTCAGTGGCACGCTCTGGTCCGGGCATGCGGGAACGTTCAACTATGCGGCCCTGCGCCTCACCAACCTGGACTGGTCGGTGCATCCCTTCGGCCTGCTGCTGGGCCGTCTCGAATCCAGCTTGAAACTCAACGATAGCACTCTGCATGGCAGCGGCACGTTGGGACGCACGCTGGGCGGCACATTGTATCTGACCGACCTCAACGGCGAGGCCGAACTGCAAGCGCTGCAATCCAGCGGCCTGCTGAAGATAGTTCTGCCGGTCAACGGTCAGGCGCAGTTCGCACTGCGCAAACTGCGTTATGCCGACGGTAAACTCACTGCCGCCGAGGGCACGATCGAACTCAAGAATGCCGCGACACTGGTGCCGCAACTGGCACTCGGCGACTTTCACCTCGAACTGGAGACACTGCAGGCCGGCATCAAAGCCACCCTCAGCGACCGCGGCGGCGCGTTGCGCGCACAGGGCGTGGCCATGATCAGCCCCGACGGCCGTTATCAGTTCACCGGCACTTTCTCCCCGCGCGATCCCAATCAGGCCGACCTACAGCAGTACCTGCGCATGCTGGGCCCCATGGGGACGGATGGACGGGTGAGTGTGAACACCAGCGGACAGATATGACTCTTAACTTTGAAGTGTTAACTGTCGTGCCCGTAAAAAGTTAAGCGCTCAAGGTTGCACAGCCAAGGCCCCTCATGACCACAGTTTATCTCAACGGTGTTTTTCTCCCCATCGAACAGGCCTGCGTGCCGGTGCTCGACCGCGGCTTTCTGTTCGGCGATGGCGTCTACGAAGTCATCCCGGTGTATGGCGGGAATCTGTTCCGTCTCGAACAGCATCTGCAACGCCTCGATCACAGTCTGGCCGGTGTGCGCATCGGCAATCCGATGAGCCGCACGTTGTGGCGCGACACACTCGACGAACTGGTGGAACGCAACGGCGGCGGCGATCAGTCAATTTATTTTCAGGTGACGCGCGGCGCGGCGCCGAAACGCGACCACGCCTTCCCCGCCAATGTGCTGCCGACCGTATTCATGATGAGCACACCGCTTGCGCCGCTGCCGGCGGACTTGGCACAGAGCGGCATCGCTGCCGTCACGCTCGCCGACATCCGCTGGCAGAAGTGCGACATCAAGGCCATCACCCTGCTGCCCAATGTGCTGCTGCGCCAGGAAGCGCTCGACAAAGGCGCGGCCGAAGCGATCCTGCTGCGCGACGGCCTGGCTGTGGAAGGCGCCGCCAGCAACCTGTTCATCGTCAAAGACGGCGCGATCATCACCCCGCCCAAGGGCCCGCAGCTGCTGCCCGGCATCACGCGCGATCTGATCCTCGAGCTCGCCGCCGCGCATCAGGTACCGCACCGCGAGACGGTCATCACCGAGACCGAGCTGCGCGCGGCCGACGAAATCTGGCTCACCAGTTCAACCCGCGAAATCCTTCCCGTCACGCGCCTCGACGGACAGGCCGTCAGCGGCGGCAAGCCCGGCCCGGTGTGGGCGCGGCTGATCAGCTTGTATCAGGATTACAAACGCACGCTGGGCGCGAAAAGTTGAATGAAAGATAAATGTAAGGCGGAATAGGCCGACAGGCCTTATTCCACCGAACTCTGGCATACGGCGCTCTCTATCCAGCCTCTCGAGAAATCCAGTGGATTAGCCCGCACTCTCGGGTAAAATACCCAACACCCTCAGCCACCTCACCAACTTTTCGAGACTGAAAGAACATAACCCATGCTGATCTTCGAACATTCCCGACCCGCCCGCCGCAATCCTTCGCAGGCGCCGCTCGTTTCTCCCGATATCGCTGACATCCCTGAGCGCTTCCGCCGCAAACAGCGCGCGGCGCTGCCGGAGGTCTCCGAGTTGCAGGCGGTGCGGCATTACACGCGGCTGTCGCAGAAAAATTTCTCCATCGACACGCAGTTCTACCCGCTCGGTTCCTGCACCATGAAGTACAACCCGCGCGCCTGCAACAAGTACGCGATGCTGCCGGGCTTTCTGGCGCGGCATCCCTACGGGCCGGAGTCGTTGGGTCAAGGTTATCTGGCCTGCATGTATGACCTGCAGGAGATATTGAAGGACGTCACCGGCATGCGCGGCGTGTCGCTGACGCCGGCGGCCGGTGCGCAGGGCGAGTTCGCCGGCGTGGCCATGATCCGCGCCTATCATCAGTCGCGCGGCGATGCGGCGCGTACTGAGATTCTCGTACCGGATGCGGCGCACGGCACCAACCCTGCCACGGCCACCATGTGCGGTTACACGGTGCGC
>JBGPWJ010000081.1:0-10083 GCA_041492115.1 Gammaproteobacteria bacterium | reverse complement strand
CTGACCCGGCGCTTCGGTACGCTCACGGCGGTCGATCACGTCAACCTGTCGATCCCGCGGCGCAGCATTTATGGCTTTCTCGGTCCGAACGGCTCTGGCAAATCGACCACCATCCGCATGCTCTGTGGCCTGCTCACGCCCAGCGAGGGTACGGCCGAGGTGCTGGGTCGGACCATGCCGGACGATGCCGAGGCCTTGAAGCATGAGATCGGCTACATGACGCAGCGCTTCTCGCTCTACGAAGACCTGACGGTCCATGAGAACCTGGAGTTCATCGCGCAGATCTATTGCCTGCCGCGCAGCGTACGCACGCCGCGTATCCGTGAACAGCTCGACACCTATAATCTCGCCGAGCAGTCCAAACAACGCGCCGGTACGCTGAGCGGCGGTCAGCGGCAACGTCTGGCGCTGGCCGCGGCCACACTGCACAAACCGCAACTGCTGTTCCTTGACGAGCCGACCAGTGCCGTCGATCCGCAGAGTCGCCGCGATTTCTGGGAGACGCTGTTCCGGCTGGTGGAGCAGGGCACCACCATCCTAGTGTCCACGCATTACATGGATGAGGCCGAGCGTTGTCACGGCTTGGCGATTCTCGATCGCGGCGTGGTAGTCGCCGACGGTTCGCCGCGCGCGCTGATGGCGGGCATCGACGCCACGGTCATCGAGGTGGAAGGCGTCGAGGCCAGCGCGGTGCGCGATGCCTTGCTGCACATTCCCGAGGTGTTCAGCGTCACGCAGCTTGGCGTGCGACTGCGCGTGCTGGTGGACAAGGCGCTCGCCGCTCCACTGGTGCCTGTGCAAGGGGCATTGCGCGCCGCAGGTGTCACGGTGGACGCGCACCTCACGCACCCGAGCCTCGAGGATGTCTTCGTCAGCGCCACGCGCGGGCGTTATCAGAAGGACCCCGCATGAACTGCCTGACGCGTCTGTTCGCCATCATCCAGAAGGAAGTGCGCCAGTTGCTGCGCGACCGCCTGACCTTCGCCATGATCGTCGGCATTCCGATGATGCAGATCATACTGTTCGGTTACGCCATCAACTCCGACGTGCGGCATCTGCGCGGCGCGGTCGCCGACGAGGCCGGCACACAGTTGTCGCGGGAACTGGTCGATGCCGTGCAGGCTTCGCAGGTGCTGGACTTGACGCGCCGCGCGCGCGATGCCGTGGAACTGGAACGGCTGCTGCGGCTGGGCGAGATCGATGTCGGCGTCTACATTCCGCGTGATTTCGAACGTCGCCTGCAGCAGACCGACCGGCCCGCGGCGCAACTGCTGGTCGACGGCAGCGACCCGGTGCTGGTCGGCACCGCACGCGGTCTGACCGGCATGACACTGCACAACACCAGCACTGCAGCGGCCGAACCGCAGGGTGCTCTGTTCGAAGTGCGCAACTACTACAATCCGGAACGGCGCTCGGCGGTGTTCGTGGTGCCGGGGCTGATCGGCGTGATCCTGACCATGACCATGGTGCTGTTCACCGCCGTGGCGATCGTGCGCGAACGTGAGCGCGGCAATCTGGAGATGCTGATCACCACGCCGGTGAAAAGCGCCGAACTGATGATCGGCAAGATCCTGCCGTATGTTTTCATCGGCCTCATTCAGGTGACACTGATCATGGGCCTGGGTCTTATCATCTTCCGCGTGCCGGTCAACGGCGCCGTGCTCGATGTCTATCTCGCCTCGCTGTTATTCATCGCCGCGAATCTCAGCCTGGGCCTGGTGATCTCCACCGCCGCGCAGAACCAGTTCCAGGCGATGCAGATGACCTTCTTCTTTTTCCTGCCGTCGATACTGCTGTCCGGTTTCATGTTCCCCTTCGACGGCATGCCGCGCCCCGCGCAGATCTTCGCTGAACTGCTGCCGCTCACCCACTTCGTGCGCCTGATCCGCGGCATCATGCTGCGCGGCGCCGGCCTGTTCGAGCTGATTCCCGAAATGCGCGCGCTGCTGATCTTTATGGTGGTGACGCTGACCCTGGCGACGCTGCGCTTCCGCAAACGGCTGGATTGAGTTTGTAGGGGCGGGCCTGGGACCCGCCTCGACGAGATCGTACGCGCATGCCCAGAACCGCAAACATGTCCTGCTTGACAGCGCCCGGCCGTCTCGTCTATAGTTCGACACATGTCGAAATATAAAACTACCAACGCGGCGCATTTGGCGGCCATGTTCAAGGCGCTCGGCAACCCGCACCGCCTGCGCATCTTCCAGCGCCTATTGACCTGCTGCACGCCGGGCACGGTGTGCGCGCTGGACGGCGCCAGCCCGAACTGTGTCGGCGAACTCGGCACGGAACTCGACATCGCCGCGTCCACACTTTCGCACCACATCAAGACGCTGGCGCACGCCGGCCTGATTCATCTCAACCGACGCGGCCAGTTCATTGACTGCCAGGTCGATTCCGCCGCCGCCACGCTATTGCGCGGTGTATTCATCACAACGCCCGCTGCCGCGGCGCGTGGTACTCCAGCCAAAAGGAAACGCACATGAACCAGCAAAAAGCCGATGAAATCCGCCAGGCTGTACGTGACAGTTATTCGAAGGTCGCCGAAGTCAACAACGCCGGTGGCTGTTGCGGCACCAGCACCGCCAACACTGGCAACACGGGCGCCGGCTGCTGTGCTCCCACCGTCGAGATCAATGCCGTGCACTCGACCCGCTTCGGCTACAGCGAGGACGACATCAACGCGGTACCGGCCGGTGCCGACATGGGCCTGGGCTGCGGTAATCCGCGCGCCATTGCCAGTCTCAAACCCGGTGACGTGGTGCTCGATCTGGGCAGCGGCGGCGGCTTCGATTGTTTTCTGGCCGCGAGCGAAGTCGGCGCTACTGGCCGCGTCATCGGCGTGGACATGACGCCGGCCATGATCAGCAAAGCGCGCAGCAACGCCGCGCAAGGTGACTATGCCCATGTCGAATTCCGGCTCGGTGAGATTGAACACCTGCCGGTCGCCGACGCCAGCGTCGATGTGATTATCTCCAATTGCGTGATCAATCTTTCACCGGACAAGGCACAGGTTTTCCACGAGACCTTCCGCGTGCTGAAACAGGGCGGCCGCCTGGTGATTTCCGATGTGGTGGCAAGCACTGAACTGCCCGCGCATATCCGCAACGACATGACACTGTTCTCCGGTTGCATGGCCGGCGCGGCGGTGGTGAGCGAACTTGAAAACTTTCTTGCTGCTGCGGGCTTTGTCGACATACGCATCGCGCCAAAAGACGCCTCGCGTGAATTTATCAAGGACTGGGCGCCGGGGCGCGGCGTGGAAGAGTACGTCATCTCGGCAACTATCGAGGCGCGGCGGCCCGCATAGCTACCTGCTCCCTCGTGGACTTCATCGTTAACAGCGAGTGTATCGCGCTTGGCGCTTGCGCATTGCCGCTGCGCGCTGACTTTCTCTACTCACGCTTTCAGGATAATCCGGTATCTGGCCTTGCCTGATTCAAGGCGCACCAGCGCCTCGTTGACATTCTTGAGTTCGAATTCCTCCGTCACGGGCAGAATTTTGTGGCGCGCACAAAACTCCAGCATCTTCCTTGTTAACGCAGGGCTCCCCAGCGGACTGCCGGACACAGACTTCTGACCGACGATAAGTGCAAAGGCGGGGACTGCGATGGGATCGGGGACAACACCAACTGTATGAAGCACGCCTTTTGGCGCGAGTACATCCAGGTAAGCCTGCCAATTCAGATTGGCATTGGCTGTGTTCAGAATGAAATCGAGTGAGCCCGCGATCTTTTTCATGGCGGCGTCATCTCTTGAATTGATGACGTGATGGGCACCCAGTTTTTTAGCCTCATCCTCTTTGCCCGGCGAGGAGGTAAACGCGGTCACCTCGCAGCCCCACTTGTTCAGAAATTGTAACGCCAGATGCCCGAGGCCGCCGATACCAATGACACCGACGCGGTGCGTGGGGAGAACTCGCGCTTGAATGATCGGATTGAAAACCGTGATGCCGCCACAGAGCAAAGGGCCCGCTTTACTCGCATCCAATTCTCTCGGCAACGGCGTAGCCCAGGCCCAATGACATCTGACGAGGTCGGCGAAGCCGCCATGGCGACCGACAATGGTTTGTTCCGGTGTGCCGCAGAGGTTATGGTTCCCGGACAGGCACTGGTCGCAATGCATGCAGCTGGCGGAAAACCATCCCAACCCCACGCGGTCGCCGACCGCAATGCCCTGGGCGAACTCACCGACACCGACCACCGTTCCAATCACTTCATGCCCCGGCACGAAGGGGAATTGCGTCATGCCCCATTCGTTATGCAGCATGCTCAAATCGGAATGGCAGATACCGCAGTATTCAACTTTGATATCGACCTGGTCAGGCCCGATATCCGACAGCTCATAGCGGAATGGCGCGAGCGGTCCATTAGGCTGCATCGCCGCGTAAGCGTTGACCTGTGATTTGCTCATGATCTGCTCCTGGACTTTTCCGATAAAAAATGGGAATGGACGGAGGGGAACTCTGAGTTAAGTCTAGACCACTCCAGGAGAAGTGAGTCTGTGTCAGACTTCCTTGCTGTCGAACACCAACAGGTCGACCCCGGCCTGCGCGAAATTGGCGAGGTCCACCGCGGTTGCGCTGCCTTCGGGCGAAGCCAGCGCCTGCTGGATCGCGCTCATCGAGTCGAAGCTTAGCGTTGCAATCAGGTGGAACGGTGAATCGCCCTGCGGTGTCGCTACCGGGCCGACGCTGACTTCGTAGCGCCGCAAGCCGGCAATCTTCTTGGCTATGGGCAGGTGCGTGGAAAAATAATAGGCATCGAATGCGGCGGCATCCGCGGGCTTTTTGTACAGCGCAATAAGCTTTGCCATTTGCCTTACTCCTTTCATGATTGAAATGAAGAGCAACGTTGGTCGGGCACCACCGCTTACCAATAATTCTCCAGCGTAATCTGCCCCGGATCGCGGCGCTTGTGTTTCTTCAGTCCGCGCGCTTCCAACGTCGCGGCGGTTTCCTTCACCATTTCGGGATTGCCGCAGATCATCACCTGCGAATTGTCGGCGCGCAACTCTATGCCGGCGCGCGCTTCGAGTCGGCCGTCTGCGAGCGCTTGCGGGACGCGGCCTTTGATGGCGTAGTCGGTGTCTTCGCGGCTGACGAACGGGATCATGATGAACTGTTCGGGATGTTCGGCACTGAGGCGTTTGATGAGTTCCTGAAAACTCAGTTCGGCGGCGCTGCGTACGGCGTGCACCAACACGATCTTCTTGAAGCGTTGCCAGGGCTCGGCGGTTTTCAGAATGGACAGGAACGGCCCGACGGCGGTGCCGGTCGAGAGCATCCACAGGTTCTCGGCTTCTGGCAGGTCAGCGACGACCATCAGGCCGGTGGCCTTGGGTGAGACCAGGATTTTTTCGCCGGGCTTGAGCGCGATGAGCTGGTGGGTGAGCGGGCCGTCGGGGACGGTGATGAAGTAGAACTCCAGCGGGCTTTCGTCGGGTGCGTTCACCAGGGAATAAGGACGCGGTTCGAGTTTGCCATCGATTTCCAGGGCGAGGCGCGTGAACTGGCCGGCCTTGAACGGGTCGATGGGCGCGTCGACGTGCAGTGAGTACAGCGTCTCGGTCCAGCGTGTGTGGCCGACGACTTTGCCTTCTACCCATTTGCTCATGGCTTGATCCGGTTGTGTGGCGGTAAGCGGTTTGAACTTGATGATACACCACACTCGCCCTGGCCCTCTCCCTGAGGGAAGAGCGCGAAGCGCGAAGGGTGCGGGGAATGTTTACTTGAGGTTGTGCCTAATGACTTTCAATAATATGGCGGCTTTGCCGCGGTGGTGGGTTACGACCTGCGTGCTAACCCACCTTCCATTGAATTCGTTCAGTGCTACACGGGCTCCAGCAGTAGCGAGCGGCCGGTCATCGCGGGCGGCTGCGGCAGGCCCATGAGTTGCAGCAGGGTCGGCGCTACGCAGCTCAGGCCGGCACCGCTGTTGAGACGCCAGTGCTGTTTGTCGATCACCAGACACGGCACCGGATACGTGGTGTGCTGGGTGTGCGGCTCGTTAGTGAGTGGATCGATCATCTCGTCGCAGTTGCCGTGGTCGGCGGTCATCAGCACGGAGAACCCGGCGGCGACGGCGGCGTCCAGCACGCGGCTGACTTCGCGGTCCAGCGTCTCGACAGCGCGCACCACGGCGGAACGCACAGCAGTGTGTCCGACCATGTCGCCGTTAGCGAAGTTCACCACGATGAATTCAAAGGCGCGATCCTCGATGGCCTTGATCACGGCGTCAGCGACACCGGCGGCGCTCATCTCCGGCGCCAGATCATACGTCGCCACTTGCGGCGAGGGAATCATGATGCGCTCTTCGCCGGGGAATGGCGCTTCGCGGCCGCCGTTGATAAAGAAGGTGACGTGCGCGTATTTCTCGGTCTCGGCGCAATGCAGCTGCCTGAAGCCGGCCTTGCTCACCACGTCGCCGATGGTGATCGCGGGACGTTCCGGCGGGAACACCACCGGTAGGCGGTATTGCGCATCGTATTCAGTCAGGCAGGTTACTGCTGCTGGCTGGAAGTCGCCGCGATCGAACAGCGGGAAATCGCTCTGTGCCAGCGCGGCGGTGAGTTGTCGCGGCCGGTCGCTGCGGAAGTTGAAGAACACCACGGCATCGCCGCCCTTGATCGGTTCGGCTTGCGGCAGCACGGTGGGTTGGATGAACTCGTCGCCCTCATCCGTGGCGTAGGCGTTTTCGATAGCCGCGCGCGCGGTTTCCGCGGCTTGGCCGGCGCCGTGCACCAACAGGGCGAAGGCGCGCTGGGTGCGATCCCAGCGGCGGTCGCGGTCCATGGACCAGTAGCGTCCGCAAACGGTGGCGATGGCGCCGCCGGCAGCGGTCAAGGCCTGTTCCACCGCCGGCAAATAACTGAGCGCGGCGCGCGGCGCGGTGTCGCGGCCGTCGGTGATCATGTGCAGCAGCGGTTTGACCTCGTTCTGCCGGCACAACTCAATCAGCGCCAACAAATGACGGATGTGGCTGTGCACGCCCCCGTCGGAAACCAGCCCGACCAGGTGCAGCGGCCGTCCGGCATTGCGTGCGGCTTCGGCGGCAGCGATCAATGCGTGGTTCATGAAGAAGCTGCCGTTGGCGATGGCGTCGTCGATGCGCACCAGATCCTGGCGCACAATCGAGCCGCAACCGAGAGTCATATGGCCGACCTCGGAATTGCCCATCTGGCCATCCGGCAGACCCACGGCCGCGCCGGAGGCTTCCAGGACCGCGTGCGGGTAGCTGGAAAAATATTTGTCGAAACGCGGGGTCTTCGCCTCGCACACGGCGTTGTTGCGGCGGCTCGGGTTGATGCCGAAACCATCGAGGATGATCAGCACTGCGGCGCAGCGCAGCGGCGGGGGTGGTTGGATCATAGGCGTGTAGCGAAATCGACCTTGGGTTGCATGAATCACCCATGATAACCGATCCGGGCGGGCGCCGTCGCGAGGGGGGAAGCTTGTGAACATTTGTGGTAAGGCCGCGCCCGCGCTTGAGCCGGTACGCGGCCGGCGGCACGGTTTGTTTCTGATGATCGGCGAAGAATAACGCGCCCTCCGCAGCAACCCGCTCGGTCAGGCCAGCAGTCTCTTGCAGAAGGTGTTCGGGGCCTTGTAATCGCGGCGCGGCGCCGCGGCCTGCATTAAGCTTGCTTGCTGTTTCCAAGACCGGGAATTGCTACCTCCGGCGAGATATCACTACGCCTCATTGCCCAATTCAGTGCCATCGGCGATGATATCGGCATGACCTCACTGCAGCTCAACCTGTCGACGCGCAGCACCGCATCGGACAAGGCACCGGACTTGCGCCCCAAGGCGCTGAAGGCTTGGCTGGGGGAACTGCCCATGGGGCACGCCATCCAGGCCGGTCAGCAGATTCTTGAGCACCTGCGCGCGATCAACCAGTCTTTCGTCACCGCCGCCACGCGCCACGCCGCGCTGGAACTGCTGCACCCCAGCGTGCACAAACTCTGCGCGACCTTGCAGCGCAGTCACCGCGATGCCTCCTTCCCGTTGCCGGCCGGCCATTGCCTGATGACCACACTGTGTCAGCAGTTGCTGGAGGAGATGGCCAACGGTTACAAGCAGGTCATCACCGATCGGCTGCTCGATGATGCCATCACGGCCAGTCTCGAAGCGCTGACGCAGGCGCATGTCGACAAGATCCTGCTGCTCAGCCTGTGGCGTGCGGTGAATTATCTCAGCGCCCAGCTGCTGGAGTGTTACCTGATCTACGCGCCCGATCCCGAAGGTGCATGGCAGGATTTGCATCGGCTGTATCGCTTTGCCGAACAGCATCTGCTGCATATCTACGCGGTCGAGGTCGCGCCCGATGATCCGCCCGATCCGGTGACGCTGGTGGAGTGCTACAAGCGCATTCTGCTGCTGTCCCTGTGCAACCCCTATCATCTGATGCCGGACGAGGTCGGAACGCTGTTCCATCAACTGGCCGGTTGGTCGGCTGTTGTAAAGCTGTCGCGCATCGCCGGCAATCAGACGCTCACCGGCAGCTTCGTCGTCGATCTGGACTGCGATGCGCCGCCGCGTTATGCGCCGCCGAGCAAGCCGGTGGTCGCGCCGGCGCAAGGACGGTTGATCGACGTGAGCGCGCTACTGCAACGTCTCGATGAGCATGTCCAGCAGCTGCGCGCCACGCTCAAGGACAAGCAGTACCGGCACCAGCCCTGCCTCACCGAGCGCCGCGAATATGATCTCTATGCCCGCCTCAAACACAGCTGGGAGATGCGCCAAGACCGGCGTTTCGCCCGCAATGCCCAGCCGAACAACATCATGATGGTGGCGGGGCTGAGCGCCTGCCATCATTTCATCAGCGCCATGGCACCGTTCACGCCCGAAGAGGATGAGAGCGCTTTACGTGATTACGGCGCGGCGGACGACGATGATTCCCAGGTATCGCGGCCACCCGCAACGCGACCCGCCCAGAGCGAGGGCGATGTCTGGGACAGGGTCTACGCCAAAGCGCCGGCACCGGCCGAGCAACCCCCTTCGCCCTCACGCGATGCCGTCCAGTACTCGACCAATCCCTGGCAGCAACGCAACGCCGGCCGCGGCGGACTGGCGGTGTTTTGCGTCAACGATTGCCGGGCCAGTGTGCGGGTCGGCGAGCTGGTGACCTATAAGCGCAATCCCACCGCCAGCAGCGATCACTGGCATGTGGGTGTGATCCGCTGGCTGCGGGCCCCGGATTTCGCCAGCGTCGAACTCGGCATCATGGACCTGACAGAACAGGCACAGGCGGTGGCGACCCGGGCATTGCGCGGCACGGGCGGCGGCGGCGATTATGCCCGCAGCCTGCTGGTCAGCCACATCGACAACGCGACGGTGGTTGACGCCCTGATTACGCCGCCGACCATCTATGACGAGGGCACCTTGCTGCTGGTCAACCTGGGCGATCGGCTATTACGTGTCAAGCTGGTGGAATTGGTGGAGGCGACGCGCACTTTCGCGCGCTTCCACTACACAACGATCTGATGCTTGCACACGTCCGACCACGTCTTGTCGTTTGCCTTGTCTACGCCTACGATCTGTTACCGAGGTGGCGGCCGTATCAGGCGCTTGCGAACCGGCGAACAGATCCATCGCTCATCGTGTCCTTAAAACACCAGGTGCCTCAGCCAATCAGGGTGACATGAGTTCCACCGCGACAGTACAGCTTCTGCAGCTCAGCGTGCCGGAGCGCGGCACGTCGATGGACGTGCTGCGCGAGCTGCAACCGTCCGCTTTGCAGACCTGGCTCCATGGTCTGCCACTCGCCAACACCACGCAAGCCGCGCATCAGCTCCTGGAACAATTGCGGCACAGTAACCGCACCGTGCTCGGCGCAGCGCTGCGTTACGCTGCCAGCGAAATCCTGCGCCCGCCGGTGGATGCCCTGATCGAAACAATCAAGTCCCGCTACCTCGGCGCGGTGCTGCCGCTCTCGTCCCGCAACCGCGTCCATGCGGTCATGGCGCACGATCTGCTGGAGGAGATGGCCTACGCCTACAAGATCATCCTCATCGAGCTGTTCAATACCGTGGCGCGCAGTCCGGCCGAGCATCAGATGCTGCTCAATGCACTGCCGCGCGCGG
>JBGPWJ010000280.1:0-3070 GCA_041492115.1 Gammaproteobacteria bacterium | reverse complement strand
GCCAACTGCAAGGGCTGGCCGGCGGCGAGTTGCGTCTGTTCAATCTGCTCGCGCGTCACCCAACCCTGCATGCCACGCGCGGTGCACACCTTGAACCAGTCGGTCTTGCGCAGCAGTATCTCGATCGACTCGCCCCGCTCCGCCACATAGAAAATCGGATAGCCGCGTCCTGGCCCGGTGTGCAGCTCGATGTAGGGCGCGTTGACTTCGACGCGCAGCGGTTCTTTGCCCTGCGCGAGCGGCACCGCCAGCCAGGCCAGCATCAGCCAGATGAGAGCAGGCTTGCGCACTAGTTGAGCGGTGCCGCGAACGGGTCGTTGTAATATTGCGCGCCGATGTCCAGCCATTCGGAGATCAACCGCAGTTCCGCCGGCTTCAGCCAGCCCGCGTGCGTGCCGCCGGCGGCGAATTCGTCAAAGAACCGATTCGATGCGCGCGCGCCCGCCACTGACAGGGAGGGCGGCACCGATACAGTGACCAGGATCGGGATCGGATTACCATTGGCATCGACCTGAAACAGCGGATTGCCGTTGGCGTCAGTGGCCTGGATCAGCTTGTCCTGCAGCACGCCATTGACGAGTTCCTGCGCGTTGTCGCCGAACAGCAGTTCGCGGTAGGACTTCAGATGATCCGCCTGATCGGTGGACGGACCATCGCTGAGATCAAGCTGCGCAGCGGGTACTTGCGCCACACCGTTCAGGTCCACACTGTTGTGACAGTTGCTGCAGGTGTGGTTGGCGATTTCCACACCGCTGCCGTCCAACACCGCGCGCGCCGCGCCCCAGAGCGGATGAATGTGCTGCGGATAATGAATGACGATGCGGCACAGGCTATTCCATTGGGTCTGGCAATTGCTGGTGGTCGGCGCGGGTGTGGTCAGGTCGCTGTAGCGATAGCTGAAGCTGGCATCTTTGGCGCGCACCGTCGGATCGGTCCAGATATCATCGAAACTGATCTCGACACTGGGCATCAAGGCACCCGGAACAATGCGTGTGCGTGTCTCGGCCATCGTTGCGCCGAAATCCGCAAACATTGCCGGGTCGGTGTTGGGGAATGGCAGGCCGGTGGTTGGCGCGCCGGCATTGATCGACGGCGCGACGGCATCGGCGCGGCCGTGCGCCGGTGGTGTCGCGTTACCGGTGTTGTGCTGATGACAGCCGCTGCAAGTCTGTGTCTCACCGGCCCGCAGTTGCAGCCAGTTCTCGTGGCGCGCGCCGATGCGCTGGCCCTCGCTGTCGAGCACTTCAAGTTCGAAGGCGACATTGGCCGGCACCTTGATCTTCACCGAACCGTCCGGCTCGACAGGCGCATAGCCGAGGATCTCGCGCATCAGCTGCTGGCTGCTGGCACCGAAGGCCGTGGTCTTGAA
Organism: Gammaproteobacteria bacterium; assembly: GCA_041492115.1. GTDB lineage: Bacteria > Pseudomonadota > Gammaproteobacteria > JBBQDK01 > JBBQDK01 > JBBQDK01. The sequence continues at coordinate 1,701 of JBGPWJ010000280.1, read as the reverse complement.
ATCGCGCACCGTGCGATCCGGTATGCTGACGGCCTTCACCAAGCGCAGGAAGCGCGCCGGCCGCTGCGCCGCGGTGGCCTTGGCGGGATCGGCAAGATCGGCGAGTGAGGTAATGTTGGCGGCTGACGTGCAGTCGCCGAGAAAGCAACCGTCGAATGTGCCGGTGCCGAAATCGTAGACACTGCGGATATCCAGCACGCCAACGTTCTCCTCGATCAGACCGGCATCGAGGCCATTGCCTACCGTACTGTCATACAACAGCGTCGGCAGCGAACGCGGTTGCGCGACGACTACATCGGTGTAGATCACACCTTCCTGCGGCGGCACCACCGGCAGTTGCGTGTCGCCGGCACGGTTATAAATGAAGATGCCGTACACCGGTGGCGCTTCCTGCACGTTCGCAGCGGCCAGACCTTGCGCGGTGCAAGGCACGATGTTCTGGTTCTCGATCAGACGGCAGGCGCTCCAACTGACCAGCATTCGATCAGAACCGTCCCAGAGCGGATCGGCGGCGCTGAAACGTCCGCCCGGCGAGGGACCGGCGGCGGTAAGTACCGTATTGACGGTCGCGCGCGTCTGCGCAGGTCCGGTTAGCACATTCCGACTCGTCCAGACCGGTTGATCGTTGTCGATGTAATCGGTCGTGTCGATCAGTGTCAGATCGCCGCCCTGATCGGTGCCGGTGAATGGTTGCGTGATCGTCAACACACGGCCGTCGGGGTAAAGCCGTGGTTGCAGGAATTGCACCGTGTCGCCCGCGCTGCCGGTGGCGTGACTGTGCGCGCCGTACAGCACCTGCAAGCCCGTGCCGTCCGGGCGAACGGTATAGAGGTTCATGGCATTGCTGCCGCCCATATGATCCCAACGCGTGAACAGCACCCGGCCGTCGCTGAGCAACGTGGGATCGAGGTCATGGCTCTGGTTGAACGTGATCTGATGCATGTCGCTGCCATCGCCGTTCATGACATGCAGCGCCAGGGCCGCCTGCTGACGGCTTTCATTCAAGGCGGCGAACTGCGGCTTGCCTTCATCGAGCAGCACGGCGCGGGACTGTCGCTGGCGTGTGGATGAAAAAACGATGCGGCCATCGGCGAGATAATGCGGCGCGACATCGTCACCCCCCAAGGCGATGGTGTCGGAGCTGATCAGTCGCCGCAGTTGCCGTGTGACGGTGTCGTACTCCCAGATATTCCATTTTGTCTGCTCGGCTGGCGTGGCATTCGTGATCAGCGGCTCGTGCAGCGCGAACAATAATGTCTTGCCGTCATACGAGACAGCAACACCCTTCACATCACCAAGTCCCTGCGTGACGGCCGCGGTGACATTGCGCTCAGCCGCGCTGGGTGAGGCGTAATCGCGGAAATAGAGATCGCCGCCGGGCGACATGGCCAGTGGATCGCGTGCATCGACTTGTTGATCAGGAATCAGCGGACGTTTCACATAAGCGATGCCGACATCGGCAACAATCGGATCAGGCACCTGACTGCCGCCGCCGCAGCCGGTCAGCAGCAGCAATAGACCGGTCAACATGCCGCACAGAGCATGGCAGGGTGTTGTCGTTCCATTGGCAGTGACTTTCAGAATACGCACCTACACACACCCGTCCGTTGTCCGTCGCTGGGATTGCATTATCGTTCCGCAGTGTTTTCTCAATCTGACGACGCGATCACAAAAATGTTACGGAAAGTTTGCAGAATGATG